>JBIHZT010000413.1:0-4243 GCA_044240265.1 Luteolibacter sp.
CACGCCGAACCATGGACAGTGACGCTGGTGGATACAGGAGAAGGCAGCATGACCGGTGGAAGACTCAAGCGCGTCCGCGACTATCTTGACGATGAGACTTTCTGCATGACGTATGGTGATGGGGTCAGCGATATCGATATCCCAGGCAGTATCGAGTTTCACAAGAAAAACAAAGCGCTTTGCACACTCACGGCGGTCCAACCGCCCGGACGCTTCGGCGCGTTCACCCTTTCAGGCGGTGACGCGAAGGTTTCCCATTTCCACGAAAAGCCGGTGGGTGACGGGGCATGGATCAACGGTGGCTTTTTTGTCCTCGAACCCGGAGTTTTTGACTACATCGAAGGAGACAAGACAACTTGGGAACAGGATCCGATGCAAAAGATGGCGATTGACGGAAAGCTCTGCGCCTACAAACACAGTGGATTCTGGCAAAGCATGGACACTCTTCGGGACAAGATGGTCCTTGAGGAATTGTGGGCTAGTGGAGATGCCCCATGGGCTCTGTGGAAAAAATCTTAAGGGTGAAGCCCTGTTACCCGTTGATTTCCAGAAACTGAATTCCAACTCAAACATTCTTTTGAAATACCTAATCAGACCTCTTTACCAAGCATGATTATCATTGATACGGAACTGAAAGCGCGTGCCGCTGCGGGCCGCCCAATACGGGTGGGTATGGCTGGGGCCGGCTTCATGGGGCGTGGAATCGTCAATCAACTGGCGAACTATCTGCCAGGAATGCGCTTGGCGGGCATTTTCAGCCGTAATCCAGAACAGGGATACCAAGCTTGCCTTGATGCCGGGATGAGCGATGCGCAAATCGTGGTTGACCTTGCTGGCTTGGAAGAAGCCATCGCTCGCGGTGGTTGCGCCGTTACTTCAGATTCAGCTCTACTCTGTCGTTCGGAGCAGATCGACGTCCTCATCGACGCCACCGGTGCGGTGGAATTCGGGGCGCGGTTTGCGTGTGAAGCGATCCGCAATCATAAGGATCTCGTTTTGATGAATGCCGAGTTGGATGGAACCGTGGGTCCAATCCTCAAGTTGCATGCCGATCGCGCTGGAGTCATCCTAACTGGATGTGATGGTGATCAACCGGGGGTGCAGATCAATCTTCTCCGCTTCGTCAAAAGTATTGGCCTTGTTCCGCTTGTTTGTGGCAATATCAAAGGCCTGCAGGATCGCTATCGAAATCCAACAACCCAGGCTGGTTTCGCCAAGCAGTGGGGACAGTCGGCACACATGGTGACGAGCTTCGCTGATGGGACGAAAATTTCCTTCGAGCAGGCCATCGTGGCCAACGCCACCGGGATGTGCGTCGCGCAGCGCGGCATGATCGGCATCAACCACAACGGCCATGTCGACGAGTTGGTGAACCGCTTCGATGTGGAGGATCTGAAGGCTCGCGGTGGCATTGTGGAATATGTCGTGGGTTCGGCTCCTAGTCCCGGTGTGTATGTTTATGCGGCCGCCAGTGATGAGCGCCAGTTGATCTATCTCGATTACGGCAAGCTTGGCAAAGGCCCGCTCTACAGTTTCTATGTTCCCTATCATCTCACGATCTTTGAGGTTCCGCTTTCGGCGGCCAGGGTTGCATTGTTCAAGGATGCGGTGATCGCGCCGGAATATGGTCCTAAAGTGGATGTCGTCGCTGCCGCGAAGACCGATCTCAAGACCGGTGACACGCTCGACGGTCTTGGCGGTTATTTGACATACGGCCTGTGCGAGAACGCGGATCTCACCCACCGCGACAATCTCCTGCCCATCGGCATGGCCGAGGGATGCCGGCTCAAACGCGACATCCCCAAGGACCAGGTAATGACATACGACGATGTCGAAATCCCCGAGGGCAGGCTCGTCGATCAACTGCGCGCCGAGCAGGACATCCACTTTTTCGGCAACACCCATCTCCCCACTATCTCCAAATGACATCCATGTCTGAAATGAACACTGCGGAGCAGATCGTCGCCCGCGATCTCGCCGACATTTGTCGCCGCCTTGAATCAGAATTCGCCACGATGAGAGGCAAAACCCTGTTCATCACGGGTGCGGCGGGTTTTCTTGGCCACTATCTCGTTCAATCCGTCCTGCATTGGAACCGGACTCTCGGCTCCGACGCCCCGATCCGCCTGATCGCCAGCGACAATTACATCCGCGGAGTGCCCGAGTGGCTTACCGCGCTGTCGGATGATCCGTCGCTTACGCTGCTGCGTCACGACATCACCGATCCGTTGCCGGACGATCTCGGCCAGCTCGATTACATCATCCATGCCGCATCCATCGCCTCGCCGATCTACTACCGGAAATATCCGATCGAGACGATGGACGCGAACGTCAACGGCCTGCGGCTCCTCCTGGAACGCTGTCTGCGGCAACAGGAAAACGGTCATCCGATATCAGGTTTCCTGTTTTTCTCCACCAGCGAGATTTACGGCGACCCGAGCCCCGACCAGATTCCGACTCCCGAAACCTATCGCGGCAACGTCTCATGCACCGGCCCGCGCGCCTGTTATGACGAGTCGAAGCGCTACGGCGAAACTCTGTGTGTGAACTTCGCCCGCCAATACTCGCTGCCCGTCGCCTCGGCACGACCGTTCAACAACTACGGGCCGGGTCTGAAAATCACCGACCGCCGCGTGCTCCCGGATTTCGCCCGCGATCTTTTCGCAGGCAAGGATCTCGTGCTGTTGTCCGATGGCAGCCCGACGCGCACGTTCTGTTATGTGGCCGACGCGATTGTCGGATACTTCAAGATCCTCGTGAAGGGCAGGCCGGGCGAGGCTTACAACATCGGCAACGAAACGCCGGAAATCTCCATGCTCATACTCGCTGAAATGCTCGCCGCCACTGCGCGCGGCTTGTTTGGATACACCGGCAAGGTCGTCCATAGTGTCAGCAGCGACAGTGAATACCTGACTGACAATCCCCAGCGTCGCTGCCCCATCATCGCCAAGGCGAGAGAGGAGCTCGAATTCGAACCGATCGTTCCGATTGAAGAAGGACTAAGGCGGACATTGGTCTGGTATCGCGACAATCAACAAGCTCAAGACGCGTAATGAAAATTTCGATCATAGGAACCGGCTACGTCGGTCTCGTTTCCGGTGTCTGTCTCGCGGAAAAGGGGCATGAAGTGGTGTGCGTGGATCTTGATCAGGCAAAGGTGGATCGGATCAATGCCGGACAATCGCCCATTCACGAGAAGGGGCTTGATGAGCTGCTTGCCAAGTGCTGTGGGGTTAATTTCCGTGCGACGACCGACCTTCGTGAAGCAGTGCTCGGCTCAGAAATCTCGATGATCGCCGTTGGCACTCCTTTTGACGGAGATGAAATCGATCTGCAGTATATCCGTGCGGCAGCAAGCCAGATCGGTGCGGTTTTGAAGGAGAAGCCAGGTTATCATGTGGTTCTCGTTAAAAGTACAGTGGTTCCTGGAACAACGAGCGAAGTGGTGTTACCGCTGCTAGAAGAAGCCTCGGGCAAGCTCGCCGGACCTGGCTTCGGTGTCGGAATGAATCCAGAGTTTCTTCGCGAAGGAGAAGCGGTGCAGGATTTCCTGAATCCCGACCGGATTGTATTGGGTGGTTTTGATGAGCGGACTCTCGATGTATTGGAGGATCTTTACCGTCCCTTCGCCAATGTCGATCAGATCCGAACCAATCCACGCACGGCGGAGATGATTAAGTATACCGCCAATTCATTGCTGGCCACGATGATTTCGTTTTCCAATGAAATCGGCAATCTTTGCGCCTCTATTCCAAATGTGGATGTGACCGAAGTGATGAAAGGTGTCCATCTGGACAAGCGTCTCAGTCCCATTCTGCCGGATGGTCAGCGGATAACACCCTCCTTCATAACCTATCTCGAAGCTGGCTGCGGATTCGGCGGTAGTTGCTTCCCGAAAGACGTGAAGGCTCTTATTGCGCATGGTCGTAGACTCGGTCGTGACATGGCGCTGCTGGATTCCGTCGTGAAAGTGAACCTGGCCCAGCCGGACACGGTTCTGAATATGCTCGGGTTGCATTTCAAGGACCTTGAAGATGTCCGGGTAACCGTTCTCGGTGTGGCATTCAAGCCCGGCACCGATGACATTCGTGAATCACCCGCGCTTCCGATCATTAGAGAACTCCTCGGGCGCAAGGCCAAGGTGACGGCCTTCGATCCGGTGGCAAAGGACGAGGCCGAGAAATACTTCGGTGCTGGCGTGCTTGATTATGCGGCATCGCTGGAAGATGCTGTCGAGGGTGCG
>JBIHZT010000414.1:0-4233 GCA_044240265.1 Luteolibacter sp.
GATGCCTTCCGGATGAATTGTCAAGGGCTTGCCCTGGGACATGACCCGGAAATCCAGCCGTAGTGCGGGAGTCGCGATGTTCTGGGCCTGTCCGATTCCCATACCGCCGCACGCCGTCAGCGCCAGACCGCACATCCTTAGGACGTATGAGCGAAGCGTTCGTTGTGTTTCCAGTAGGGGGGCGGTCATGGACGCGGGGGGCGATTGAATCCAGAAAAGTGGAGAAAATGCGGAGTGGTGGCAAGTTCGAAAAAACTACGTATTCACGTAGGATCAGGGAAAGCGGACTTTTCGCGAGTCGGACTTCACGCCTGCTTTGGATGGGCGGATTGCCGCAGGATCGGACTTGGCGAATGGGGGATCCGTGTGCATGGTCCGCCACCTCCATCCGGCATGAAAATTCTCAGCTACCTCGACCCCGGCTACACGCCATTCGTCCGCCGCCTGAACCGCCGTGCCATGCCGGAGCCCGGCGTGCGCGATCTGGTGACCCAGATCATCGCGGAGGTCGCGACCCGGGGCGACGAGGCGTTGTTCACTTTCACCAAGCGCTTCGACGGCGCGACGCTCACCGCGAAAACGTTGTTTGTGAGTGACGCGGAGTTCGCCGCCGCCGAGGCCGCGGTCACTCCGGCAACGAAGACCGCCGTCGCCCGGACTTTGAAAAACATCCATGCCTTCGCGAAACGGAGCCTGCGCAAGGACTGGTCGGCGAAAAACGCGGAAGGCGCCACGGTGGGCGAGCGCTTCACGCCGTTCGAGCGGGTGGGCGTCTATGTGCCGGGAGGCAAGGCTCCGCTGGTTTCCACCGCGTTGATGACCGCCGGATTCGCGCAGGCCGCAGGGGTTCCCGAAATTCTAGCGGCCACGCCCTGCGGACCGGATGGCTCGGTGAATCCCGCGCTGCTCTACGCGCTGAAAGCCGCCGGCGTGACTGAGGCGATCAAGATCGGCGGTGCGCAGGCGATCGCCGCGCTGGCTCTCGGGACGCGCTCGGTGCGCGCGGTGGACCGGATTTTCGGCCCGGGAAACAGCTTTGTGGTCGAGGCGAAACGCCAGCTCGTCGGTGCGGTTTCCATCGACCTGCTACCCGGCCCGAGTGAGATCCTCATCCTTGCCGACAAGACCGGCAACCCGGATTTCATCGCCGCGGACATCCTCGCCCAGGCCGAGCACGGCGGTGACAGCGTGGTCGGCTTTATCACCGATTCCAAGGCGCTGCTAGGCAAGGTGGTCAAGGCCGTCGAGCGGCAGCTCCCGACGCTGTCCCGCACCAGGATCATCCGCGAGGTGCTCAAGCGCGGGACCTTCCTGCTGCATGTGAAATCATTTGAAGAAGCGGTGGCCATCGCCAACACCTTCGCGGCGGAGCACGTCTCGCTGATCACGGCGGACGAGGACCGCTGGCTGCCGCGAATCCTCACTGCGGGCGCGATCTATCTGGGGAACGACTCGCCGGTCGCCGTCGGCGATTTCCTGGCGGGTCCCAGCCATACGCTGCCCACCGGCGGCTCGGGCCGTTCGTTCTCGGGCATCCGCGCGGACCAGTTCCAGCGCCGTACGAGCATCGTCCGGCTGGATAAGAGCTCTGTCAGAAAATCACTCCCGGTGGTCGAGGAGTTCGCCCGCATCGAGGGGCTGGACGCGCACGGCAGGTCCACGGCCATCCGCCTTGAGAAATGAGTGCGGCCCTCCGCAGTCCATCCCGCGCCGGATCATCGGGTGTGAATACCTGCCCGGCTTGCGCCGGCCCGTTGAAGGTGGATTCCAACTGGTGCCCGGGATGTCACTTCACCGGCGGTGATACCGTCGCGATGTTTCCCGACAATCCGCCGCCGTTTCTACCCATTCTCGATGCGGCGGGAATCCTGAAACCCGCTGACCTCGGTAAAATCGAAGCCGCGCGGGACCGCCTGTGCCGGCGGTTTCCGCAGTTCCACTGGCGCATCTGCACGGTGATCCTGCCGCCGGAGACCCGCCTGGCGGTCTTCGGTTTCTGGATGCTCAACGCGTGCCCGCTGGATGAAAATGAAACGCCGGAGGCTCGTGCCGCCACCATCCTCCTGCTCATCAATGCGGACTCTGGCCAAGCCGCCGTCATCCCCGGATATGCCGCGGAATCCTGTTTGTCCGACGACGGATGGAAGGAAGTTCTAGCAAGCATGGCCGGTCCCTGGCGCGCCGGTGCTCCGGCGGAGGCGATCGTCCGGTTTTTCAAAAGCACCCGCAGCCGGCTCGAGCTTGTGTGGAAAAGCTACGGCATCCGTAAATCCGCTAGAAGTTCCTCATGATCTTCAAACTCATCCCGGTCGTCCTGGCGCTCGTTTTCTCCGGCCTTTCGCTCGCGCAGGGCACCGGTGACTTCGATGCCGGCCCGCGGAAAATCTTCGAATATGGCCCGCGCCCGCCGCTGTCCGTATTTGATCCGAAAGGGTTTCTGGATCCCGCCCGGATCAAGGCGGTCTCCGACCCGCTCGCCGCGTTCTATCAAAAAGAAGGCATCGATGTCATCGTCGTCGTACTCGCGGATCAGGGGAGCGCTCCGCCCGAGCACGTGGCTCGGTCCTTCGCCTCCGCATGGTGCAAGTCGCCGCTGCATTGCGTGGTGCTGCACGTGCCCGGCCGCGAGGACGGCCCGTGGATTGTCCCCAACGGCAGGCTCGTCGATCACCTCAATCCGGACCAGGTCCGGCAAGCGGTGGACAACGGCCGCCGCCGAGCGGCCTCGGAGGCCAGCGACGCCGACAAGGTGAGGGCCGCCGCCAACGAGGCCGCCGACATGCTCCGCTACTGGATGGCCAACGCGATCAACCGCAGCGACATGATCCGCACCGAGAGCGGCCGGATCCGGGCCGAGTTGGAAGCACGTTCGCGCCGCTGGAAACTGGGCGTCATGCTGACGGTCGTGTTGGTGGTTCCGGCCATCGCGGGGATCTCGCTGTTCATCGTGTTCCTCCGCAGACGGGGACCCCGCTATTTCCCGCAGTCCGCATCCAGCCGCCGGCTCGGCGCTCCCCATGCCGGGGGAAACCACGCCGTCGTCGATCTCGGACCTCCACCGCCCTAACCAACCATGAACCTCCGCGACCATTCCACCTTCCTGTTAGCCGCAGCCTTCTGTCTGATTTCCGGTGTCTCCGCGCAGGAACCCGCAGCTGTCCGGCCTGATATCCCGCTGCTGCCCGTCGGCAAGGGCGACGTCTGGATTTACGAGGTCCACCTGCGGATCCCGGAGGGCATCACCTCGCCCGGCGCGGCGGAAGTGGATCAAACTCACCTGCGCACCCGCACCTATCTCGGGAAAATCGCGCCGGCGGAGGGCTTGCCGGAGGTCGATTGTTTCGAAGTCATCGTGCCCGCCTCGCCCGCCGAGCGCGAGTTCGTGGAAATTCACGACGACCGGATCCTGATGCGCGGATCGATGATCATGCGCCCGGAAACCACCCGCCCGATGTGGCTCGACCACCCGGTGCCCTTCGTCATCGCCGGCATGAAGGCCGGCACCGAGTCGCCCCGGATTCAAGCCGGCGGCGGCTTGTCGCGGAAGACCCAGGTCATCGCGAGGGAGGATGTCACCGTCCCGGCGGGCAAATTCGCCGCCATCCGGCTGCTGATGTCGGGGCGCGACGGGGATGTGGAGCTGCGGCGGACTATCTGGTTCTCGCCGGGCACTGGAATCGTCCGCGAGGAAAAAATCCGCTACCGCCTCGGCAAGGTCATTTTCCGCGAAACCCAGGAACTGAAGGAGGTCCGCCGCAAGGGCCAGGGGTGATGACTCGCAAGAAAAAGGCGCGTCCCCGTGCGAGGGGCGCGCCTTTGGATTTTCAGATTTCCAACCAACGTCTAACGACGACGGCGGAACGCGAAAACTGCGGTTCCTATCAGTCCAAGCATCGCCGAGGTCGGTTCGGGAATGCACTCGGCATTCCAACTCACGGCATACAGACCTGCTCCGTCTCCGCCGCCCTGAAGGGTGACGAGAAACGCCTGGGGGGTGAAAAGATCCTTCTGCACGACAAAGTTTTCTCCGGCCGAGACGCCGACAAAGTCGAAATCGACATTCAGCGGCGGCAGGCCGTTGAAGGTGATTTTGACCGCTTCGTTCTGATCGAAACTCAGTGACGGACCTCCGAATCCATTGTCGTTTTGATAAGCCGAGTTGACCACCAGGGTGGAGCCAACCGTGGCTTCGAATATCAGTTCCCCATAACCGGGAACAAATACCGACATGGG
>JBIHZT010000416.1:0-4198 GCA_044240265.1 Luteolibacter sp.
GCCGGCAAGGTCCTCGCCGCCATCAACGCGGGGATGTTCGATTCACAACGCGGCATCTACGTTGACGGCATCGGCTCCAGCCATGCCTCGCTCCACGCCAACCTCTTTCCGCTCGCCTTCGGCATCGTCCCGGACAAGCACCGCAGGACGGTCGTGGATTTCATCAAATCCCGCGGCATGGCATGCAGCGTCTATCCCACCGTCTATCTGTTGGAAGCGCTCTACGACGCGGGCGAGGAGCAGGCCGCGCTGGACCTGATGACTTCGGATAGCGACCGGAGCTGGCTCAACATGATCCGCGTCGGCTCGACGGTTACCACCGAGGCATGGGACATCAAATACAAGAAAAACAGCGGCTGGACCCACGCTTGGAGCTCCGCCCCGGCGCAGATCCTGCCGCGCAAGCTCGTCGGCATCGAGCCGCTGGAGCCCGGATTCGGCAAGGTGCGCATCCAGCCGCGTCCCGGCAATCTCACCCACGCCAGCACCCGGTTGCCGACCATCCGCGGCTTCATCGACGCCGGGTTCAAGCGCGAAGGTTCGGACTCCTTCGTGCTCGACGTCACCCTCCCGGCGAACATGACGGCGGAGGTCGCACTCCCCGACCTCGGCAGCCTGTCAGACGAACTCACCGTGAACGGCCGGAGAGTCAAAGGCCGCCTCGCCTCAGGCCGCGTCTGGCTAACCGACCTGGGTTCCGGCACCCACCGCATCGTCCGCCATGGCGGGAAATGATCCTGAATTGAAAACAGTGGAAATCACCGGGCTTCCGCCCGGGCCAGCGCGAAGCATTCCCGCGCGAGGCCTTGATAGATCAGGGCCTGCGCGTAGCGATCGTCCTCCTCCACCGGCCTGCCATCCGGGCCGAGGAACATCCGGGCGTAGTAATAGGCGCCGGAGAGCAGCTCCGGTGCGAAGACCAGCACGTCGCCCGGGCCGGCGGATTGCACGAATCCACGCATCGCACGTGTCCACAAATCTCGGAAATGGGCGAGATAGTCGGCGTGACCGTAGGCCAGCGCCGGACGGGCATGCCAGTCAGCGCCAATCCCGGCCTGCATGCAGCCGGAGCTGGCGATGCGGCCGTGCAGGAAGCCGATGCTATCAAAAATCGGTTTCATGAATTCCATCCGCGCCGCCCAGTCGCCGTAGATCATTTCCTGGCCGCAATAGTAGTGGGAGAAATCACCGTTGAGCCGCAGCTCGGGAAACGCGCGGAGCAGTTGCACCGTGCGCCACACGTCCTGGGTGATCGTCGCCCGGTGAGTCTCGACGAAGACCGGCAGCTGGTGCCGCTGCGAAGCGTTCAGCACCGCCTCGACCAGGCGGCACGCCTCAAGATCATCCTCCCAGCCCCAGCCGACATGCACCGTTAGGCAACGATCCCCGCGGTCCGCGTGTTTTGCGAAAACCGGATCGGCATCGCCCGGCACGCTGATGCGGTCCAGCCCGCAATACGGCAGCACGTCGCTGGCGGCGGCGCTGGTATCGGTGATCTGCACGCCCTCGAAGCCATCGGCGGCGAGGCGGGCGTCGCGCTCGGCGGGCCGGCCTTCGAGACCGGCAGGCCACAGCGAACCGGGGCGCAGGTCGGCGAGGTTGTCGAGATTGAGCCAGATGCGGAGCTTCGGCGCGTCGTTGCTGCCGTCATTGAGATAGAGTGACATGGAGTGAGGAAGGGATTTCAGAATTCGTCGTAAGCGATTTGTCCGGGAGAAACCCCAAGTTCGGCGAGCATTTTCGTGCAGCTCTTGATCATCATCGGCGGGCCACAGAGATAGAATTCGACGGCCTTGGGATTTTCATGTTCGCGGAGGTGCTTTTCCAACACGACCTCGTGGATGAATCCCGCATCACCCGTCCACTCGTCCTCCGGCAGCGGCGCGGAAAGCGCCACGTGAAAATCGAAATTCGGGTGCTTCGCGGCCATCTCCTCGAAGTAGTCTTCGTAGTAAATTTCCTGCCGCGAGCGCGCGCCATACCAGAAACTCACCCGGCGGGCGGTGCGCTCGGATTCAAACAACCATGACAGATGCGCCCGCAGCGGAGCCATGCCGGCACCGCCGCCGATATAGACCATCTCGCGCTGGGTGGGCTTCGGATGAAAATCACCGAAGGGACCGATGGCCGTCACCGTGTCACCGGGTTTGAGATTGAACACATAGGCCGAGCCGACGCCGGGCGGACAATCCTGCCCCGGCGGCGGTGTGGCGATGCGCACGTTGAAGCGCAGGATGGATTCGTTAGCCTGGTTGCTGGCCAGCGAGTAGTTGTTGCGGCGGGCACCATCGGGATTGCGGGCCACCAGATCGAAGACGTGCTGGCGTTCCCAGACTTCCGCATACGGCGCGGGGATGTCGAACTCGCGGAAGCGGATGAGATCGTAGGCCGGGATGTCGAGCTGGAGATAGTCCCCCGGTGTGAAGGCGATTTTTTCCGCAGGATCGACGGGTTCGAGCACCAGCTCCTTGATGAAGGTGGCGACGCTCTTGTTAGACACCACGCGCAAGGCATAGGTCTTCTCATCACGCGCACCGGCACCACCGGCGCGGGAGATGTTGAGCCACAGCCTGCCGGAACGCTCTTCGAGCGGATAGGTGGCGAGCCCGCGGCAGACCGGAGCGCGCGCGGGCGAGCCGTCTGATAAATTGAAGCGGCCGTTGTGCTTCGGGCACTCGATGATGCCACCCTTCACCAGGCCGTCGGATAGATGGACGTTGCCGTGGGTGCAAATTCCGTCGGTGGCATGCAGCGCCCCCTGCTCGTCGCGGATAAGGGCGTAGGTTTTCTTGCCGTGATCAAAACGGATCACGTCCGCCTTCCCGAGATCGGCAGCCGCGCACACCTCGATCCAGCCTGCGGCATCAGGCGGCACCGGGCCCGCGGTGGCGCGCCCTTCGGCGACCCGCGTGGATGGCGGCGGCAGCTGGCGCTTCACATGATAGGACGGATCCTTCAACTGCCGCAGCGTGGCCGGAACAATCTCGCGCCAGGCGGATAGAATCGACGGATACGGCGGCGGGCAGTCGTGCCGGATGAGCTCGTGCAGACGCGGCAGCGTGTGATACGGCACCAGCGGGAACATGTGGTGCTCTACATGATAGTTCATGTTCCAGTAGATGAAGCGGCTCACCGGGTTCATGTAAACCGTGCGGCAGTTGAGCCGGTGGTCGAGCACGTTTTCCGCCAGTCCGGCGTGCTGGGTGGTGTTGTGAACGATCATCAGCCAGGTGCCGAAAAAGTGCGGCAGGATGACAAGGAACACCGGAATCCAACTCTGAAGCCCGAGCGCGAGCGCGACGACGGCGAGATGCAGCGCGAGCACGATGCGGGCATTCCGATAGACCTTCGGGAACTCGCTCTCAGGGACAAAAGTCCGCTCCTCCGGCGACATCCGCCCGGACGCATGGCGCAGCAGCGAAGGCAGATAAGCGCGGTAGCCGCCGATGTTCACGATGCTCTGGAGATGCGATGGAATGTCCGGCGGGCGGGCGATCTGGATTTCCGGATCGCGGCCGACGATGATGGTGTCGCTGTGATGGCGGGTGTGGCTCCAGCGCCAGATCACGGACTCGCGCATGACCATGAACGAGGAAATTTCATAGAGCGCGTTGTTCAACCAGTCGGTCGCGAAGGCGGTGCCGTGACCGGCCTCGTGCCAGCGAGAGTCGGATGCGGTGGCGTAGAGCACGGCATAGGCGAGGTAGGGAATGACCACCCACCACGTGCCCCAGAGTGCGACGGTCCCCCACCCCGTCAGCCCGAGCAGGGCGAACCAGAGTAATGTATCGCGGATGGCCGGTCCGTCGCGCCGCGCTAACAAATCGCGCAGTTGGGCGCGGGGCACCGGGGTTTGATACCACTCGGCCTCGGCGAGTCCGCGTTCGATCGCCCGGGCGGCGTGTTCGCCGACGAGGCTGTAGTCAAGGCGGGTGCGGGGTCTTTCCAGCAAGGCGGCGGGATGATGTTCGTGACTCATGGTGTTGAAGGCGTGTGCTGGAAGGGTTTAGCCACCACACAGAAAGTGGTAATATGGCGCATGATCCTCGCGATGGGAATGGACGTCGGGGAGCTTTGGCATGTAAAATCCTGGGCATGAGCACCCCGCGCCACCTCCCCGGACTGGTCTCCTTCCCTGCCCTGAGCACGCCGGTTGGAAGCTTGAATTTCGGGGGTGTTCTGCGCCGCGGACGGGGCA
>JBIHZT010000415.1:0-4198 GCA_044240265.1 Luteolibacter sp.
CCTCGACAATCCGTACAACGCCGAGACCTTCGCCACCGAGGCCCGCAAGACACTCGGCGACGACTGGACGCTCATCACCTGGGGCCAGCAATACCAGGCGTTTTTCTCACTCATCGAGCAACAACGTGGTATGATGTATTTCATGCTCTCCTTCATCGTCCTCATCTCCGCCTTCTCGATGATGGCCGTCATGTTCACCGTCACCATCCAGAAGCGGCGGGAGATCGGCGTCATGAAGGCGCTCGGCGCGGCTCCCGGCCAGATCGTCCGGGTTTTCCTCTATCAGGGCATGATTCTCGGCACGCTCGGTGCCATCCTCGGCGTCGGCCTCGGCCGCGTGGTGATCCATTTCCGCGGTTCCATCCAGGCGCTTTTCCGTTCGCTGGGATTCGATCCATTCACCTCCTCGTTCACCGGCTTCGACATCCTGCCGGCCCACAACGACCCGTTCGAGCAGGCGATCTTCGCCGTCATGGCCTTCGTGCTCTGCTCGCTCGCCGCGCTGGTCCCCGCCTTCTTCGCGGCACGCAGCGATGCCGCCAAATCCCTACGCAATCTCTGACCCATGGACATCTGGATCATCCGCGACGGGGAAAAAACCGGCCCCATCCACGACTTCGAAGTTCGCCGGAAAATCGAAGCGGGCGAGTTACCCGCCAGCACGCCCGCCTGGCATGAAGGCCTCGCCACGTGGAAGCCACTGGTCGAGATCGACCTCTTCACCCGTGAGTTCAAATCCGCAGCCGCCTCCCTGCCGCCGCCCCTGCCGCAGACGGAGCCACGGAAGCCGGCCACCGCGCCAACCACCTGTTATCTCCGGCGCTTCTGGGCCCGCTGGCTCGACCTCTCTCTTTACTCCGGCTTGTGGTGGCTCGGCATATGGATCGCCCGCCAGGACATCGAGGCGGTGCTGCTCAATCCGTGGATCATGTTCCTGCAATACGTGCCGTGGTTCGCCCTCGAATCCTGGCTCATCCACAAATACGCCACCACCCCCGGCAAGTGGCTGCTCGGCCTGCGCGTCGTCAACCAGGACCACTCGCGGCTCGATCTCGCCGCCGCCATCCGGCGCTCGCTGCGCGTCATGTTCACCGGCGTCGGCTTCGGCTGGAGCATCCTCGCGTTATTCTGCCAGGCATTGAGCCTGTTCACCGCCAGGCGCCTCGGCAGCACGCTGTGGGATTACACCGGCGGCCATCAGGTGACGGCGGAACCGCTCAAACCGCTGCGCCTGGTCACGCTGGTCTTCCTTTACGCCGGCGCGCTGCAACTCCAGATGCTCGTCATCTCGCCCTACATCTTCAAAATGGCCGGCGACAAATATCCCGCCATCAAGGAAGAATACCAAAAAAGTCCGCCCTGGCACCTGCCCAAGCGGTCCTAACGCCCCCACCGCTCACTCGGCTTCCGGCGGCATCACCGCGCCCCACGGCGCGTCGCCCATTTTGGCGACGACGACGGCTTTCGGCCAGGCGTTGGCCTGGAAATCCAGGTTCTGCCATCCTTCCGCGAAGTCGCCGCTGCAGCGCCAGTTGCCGTCGGAGACGATGTGAAGTTTCTTGCCGTCCTTGAGCGTGGCCCGGAAACGCAGCGCCATGCCGGCGTTTCCGCGTTCGTTGACTCCCTCGACGGCGATGATGTTCCGCCCGCCCGGCTTGAGATGGGACAGCACGTCGTAGTTGCGCGGGGAATTCCAGCCGCTCCCAGCGCCGAGGTCCTCGCCATTGACGAACAGATGGTGGGAGTCGTCGCAAATCACCGTCATCGAGGCGCTGGCGAGGTCGGCCGGCAGCTGGAACTCGCGGCGAAAAAACAGTTTTTCGCCTTCACCGGCGGTGGCGCTTTTCCAAATCCAGACGGCGGTCGGCGAGCTGCCGGAGTCCGGCTTGCCGCCGGAGCGGATTCGCAGATCCTTGAACTCCGCCTTCATCGCCGGACCGGCATGGACTTGCAGGGCGATGACGCCCTTGGCCGCGCGCTTGTCCGGCTGCGCATCCTGGATCTCGGCGGCCAGCTTGCCGTTGACGAAATGCCGGAGCACGAATCCCTGCGCTACGATCCGATAGGAGTTCCAGACCGCAAGGTCCACATCCGGCACTTCGAGACTGCCGGTGGCGACGGGCTTGTCCTCAAGTTTCACCCGCTGGCCGCGCTCGCAGGCGATGCCCCGGCCTTTTTCCTCGTAGAGCATCCCGAGATACGCCGGCTTGGGGTGCAGGTCCATTTGATAACCGCCGACGACCCATCGCGCGGGATCCAGGACGCGGCTGCGGTATTGCACGCCGGAATTGTTGTTACCGGTGATCCGGGCCTGGAATTCGAGTTCGAAATCCCCCGGCTCGCCGCCCTGCCAGATCAGAAAGGAGTTTTCGGCGGTTTTCCGGTCGGTGTCATTCGTTTCGCCGACGAGCGTTCCGCCCTCCACCCGCCACAAGCGGGGATCGCCGGACCAGCCGTCCAGATCCTTGCCGTTGAAGAGCGACTGCCAGCCCGCCTGGGCGGGCAGAATCGCCCACAGCAGGTATAAAAGCACGAGGAGTCGGTTCATCAGATGCTCGGATACGAAGCCCGGATTGCCGACTTATCAGGAAACACGAATCTCGCTTCGGAGTCTTGGAATCGCCCTTTGCTCACCCTTCCGCCAACAGCTTGCGGAAGTAGGCGATGGTGGCATCGAGGCCCTGGTCCAGCGAGATCGTCGGCTGCCAGCCGAGCTCGGCCTTGGCCAGCGTGATGTCGGGCTGGCGCTGCTTCGGATCGTCTCCAGGCAGCGGGAAATGGGTGATTTTCGAGGGACCGCCGACTTTTTTCAGGACGAGTTCCGCCAGCTGGAGCATGGTGAATTCTCCAGGATTGCCGATGTTGACCGGACCGGTGAGCGTCGGGTGGTTCATCAGGCGGATGAAGCCCTCGATGAGGTCGTCCACATAACAGAACGAGCGGGTCTGGCTGCCGTCGCCATAGATCGTGAGATCCTTGCCCTGGAGCGCCTGGACGATGAAGTTGGAAACCACGCGGCCGTCGTTGGGCAGCATGCGCGGTCCGTAGGTGTTGAAGATCCGCACCACCCGGATGTCCACCTGGTTCTGGCGGTGGTAGTCGAAGAACAAGGTCTCGGCGCAGCGTTTGCCCTCGTCATAACAGGCGCGGATGCCGATGGGATTGACGTTTCCGTGATACGATTCCGGCTGCGGATGGACGTCGGGATCGCCGTAAACCTCGGACGTGGACGCCTGGAAAACCCGGGCGCCGGTGCGCTTGGCCAGACCGAGGCAGTGGATCGCCCCCATCACCGAGGTCTTGGTGGTCTTGATCGGGTTGTGCTGGTAGTGCGGCGGCGAGGCGGGGCAGGCGAGGTTGTAAATTTGATCCACCTCGTATTTGAAAGGCTCGGTCACGTCGTGGCGGACGAGCTCGAAGTAGGGATTGCCCATCAGGTGAGCGATGTTGCGCTTCCGGCCGGTGAAGAAGTTGTCCAGGCAGATGATTTCGTTTCCTTCGCCCAGAAGCCGCTCGCAAAGATGGGAACCCAGAAATCCCGCTCCACCGGTAATCAAAATGCGCATGCCGGGAACCCAACGGAAAACGGGGCCCTTGGCAAGTCGGGATCCCCGGTGACTCAGATTTCATCCGGCGTGAGCCAGCAGCAGCGGAACCACCATTCCCTCCGCCTCGGCCAGTCGCTTCTGGTTGGCATCGAAAGTCAGGAAATGCTCCCTGCCCAGATGGATGGCGGTGGCGACGTGCAGGATGTCCACCAGCCGGTGCCCGTTAGCCCGGGTGTGTTTCCCGCTGAGCTCCTCGCCGATCCGATGCACATCCGCCCAATCCGGCGAGGCCATTTTCAAGATGCCGGCGGCGAGGTCGGAGTGCAGCGCGCGCAACATCGCCGCGCCTTCCTTTTCGGAAAACCCCTTGCTGCGGTCTTTTTCAAACAAACGGTTCTGAAATCGCACCGACTGCCGGAACTCCAGCAACAACAGACTGGAAACCGGCAAGGGTCCGGCAAGACGTTCCTGAATGACATCCGCACGATCCGAGTTGTCCTGCTCGCGGTAAATCGCGCACAGGAATGAAGTGTCTGGAAACACACTCATCCTTCCTCCCCTTCCAGTTCGGCTTCCCGCATGGCCAGCACTTCCTCAGCCGAAAACACGCGCCCGCCCCAGATTTCCTTGCGCCTCGCAGCCCAATCCAC
>JBIHZT010000418.1:0-4184 GCA_044240265.1 Luteolibacter sp.
ACCGGTGACAGCACGTCCGGCCCGCTGCTCAATCCCAACGACACCACGGACGCATTCAGCACCAACACCCTGCAGGCGAATTTCAGCCCGATCACGCTCGCCAACACCGGCGACAAGATCACCCTCACCGGCAATCTGCAAATGACCCTCGCGGCCGTTGTCAACCAAGGCAACTGGTTACGCCTCGGCCTCTTCAACAACCGCGGCCAGGCGCCTAACATCGCCACCGACTGGCTCGGCACCACCGCCATGGGGAATTCCGCCGCCTCGCTCTACGAACGAACCTCCGCCGGCCTCTTCAGCACCGGCAGCGGTGCCACCCAACGCACAGCGGATGCATCACCCGCCCCGGTCGTATCCAACTCGCCTAGCGGAAATCCTCCGTTCGCTTTCGAAGCCACCATCACCCGCAGCGCCAGCGGCGTCGTCAGCACCCACCTCATCAAACGGACGGACACCAACGCGGTCCTGATGAATTACACCTTCACCGACACCACGCCCAACAACAACGGCATCATCGGTAGTGCCCAAACGGACGCTAGCGTCAACCACTCCCCTACCTACAACACCGCCGGTTTCGCCTTCGCCCGCGGCTACGTCGGCACCACCGGAACGCAGGCCCAGTTCTCCAACATCCAGGTTTCCTTCGTCCCCGGCGTCACCGGAGAAATCCAGTCCATCAGCTTCCCCAAGCCAGCCGACCGCCCGGTCACCTCCGCGCCATTCGCCCTCGCCGCCACCTCCAGCTCAGGCCTGCCCGTCTCCTTCAGCCTCGTCAGCGGCCCCGCCACCCTCGCCGGAAACACACTCACCCTCACCGGAATCGGCACCGTCACCGTCCGTGCCTCGCAATCGGGAGACCTCACCTATCAGCAAGCTCCGGATGTCGATCAAAGTTTCGACGTCACCAAGGCCACCGCCACCATCACCCTGGGAGGTCTCACGCCGATCTATAATGGCACGCCGAGAGTGGTCACGCACACCACCGTTCCCGCGTCGCTACCCGTCACCGTCACCTATGATGGGGGTTCCACCGCCCCGACCCTCGTCGGCAGCTACGCCGTCACCGCCACCATCGACGACCTCACCTATCAGGGCAGCGCCTCGGACACTCTCGTCATCGCCAAAGCCCCGCAAACCATCACCTTCGGCACCTTGCCCGGCCGCACCTTCGGCGACGCGCCCTTCGACCTGACCGCCAGCGCGGACTCCGGTCTTCCTTTGACGCTAGGCATCCTCAGCGGCCCCGCCACCCTCGCGGGTAACACCGTCACCCTCACCGGCGCGGGGACCGTCGTCATCCGCGCCTCACAGCCCGGCGATGCCAACCACCTCCCCGCCGAACAGGACCGCAGTTTCGTCGTGGCCAAAGCCAGCGCCACCGTCACCCTTGGCAACCTCAATCCGATGTTCGACGGCCAGCCGAAACCCGTCACCGTCACCGCCACGCCTGCCGGACTGGAGGTGCCCGTCACCTACGGCGGCTCCTCCACACCACCCACCGCGGTGGGCAGCTATGCCGTCTCCGCCGTCGTCGATGATCCGGACTATCAGGGCAGCGCCACCGCCACCCTCGTCATCGCCCGCCGCTCATTCACCGATCCGGTCACCGGCTGGCTCGCCACCAACACCACCACCATCGCCGATGCGGAAACCTCCAGCCCGCTTCTCAATTCCGGCAACGGCAGCGGTGCCACCACCGGGGCGTCGATTCCATTTTTCGCCAGAATCACGCCGCGTGTGTTGTCCGCCGTGGGCGATACCCTGCAAATCGGCGGCAACGTCACCGTCAACGCCCCGGCCGGCGCGAGCGGCCAAGGCTTGTGGTTCCGCTTCGGCCTGTTCGACAATCCCAATGCCGCCGGCAGTAAGACCGTCAACAACTGGCTCGGCTACACCGCCATGGCCCAAAGCACCGCCGCTAACAGCCTCTACGAACGCATCGGCGGAACCACGACCGGCGATTTCGCCTCCTCGATCTATGGCACATCCGGCCGCACTCCGGACGCCTCGCCCGCCTACGTCGGTGCGAATTCGCCTGCCGGAGTCATTACCCTGCGTGTCGATCAAACCATCACCCGCACCGCCACCGGCATCACCGTCGTTTCCCGCGTCGCCCGCCCCGGCACCGGCGGCGCGGCGGACACGGTCTATCTAAGCTCCACCTTCACCGACACCACGCCTAACAACAACGGAGTGTCCAACGGCGTCAGCCAAACCGCGCCTCTCGCCCCCGTTTACAGCCCGCGCTATGATTGCGTCGGTTTCGTGCTCTCCGGCGCTTACATCAACACCACCAACACCTCCTCGGTCCAGTTCAACAACATCGAGGCCACCTTCACCCCCGGCACCGAAGGCACGCCGCAGACCATCACCTTCGATCCACCCGCGGACCATCTCTTCGGGGACGCGCCCATCGCCCTCGCCGCCAGCGCCAGCTCCGGCCTGCCGGTTTCCTATCAGGTCACCAGCGGCCCCGCCACGGTCAGCGGCAATATCCTTACCCTCACCGGCGTCGGCGAGGTCACCCTTCGCGCCAGCCAGGCCGGCGACACCAGCTGGCTGCCCGCGCTCCCGGTCGGGCAATCCTTCATCGTTGGCAAAGGCCTCGCTCCGGTCACCCTCGCCAACCTCAGCCACATCTACGACGGCTCCGCCAAATCCGCCACCGCCACCACCACTCCCGCGAATTTGTCCGTGGACATCCGCTACAACGGCGAACAGACCGCCCCCTATCAGATCGGCAGCCATGAGGTCTCCGCCGTCATCACCGACGACAACTACGAAGGCGCTGCTTCCGGCACGCTGGTGATCGAAGCCATTCCCCAATCCATCGCCTTCGCACCCCTACCAGACAAAACCTTCGGCGATGCCGCCTTCGCCCTGACCGCCACCGCGAGCTCCGGCCTGCCCGTTTCCTTCAGCGTCGTCAGCGGCCCCGCCGCACTCGACGGCAATACCCTCACCCTCACCGGAGCGGGCACCGTCACCATCCGCGCCTCACAAGCCGGCGATGCCACTCGCGCCCCCGCGCCCGACGTGGACCGCTCCTTCACCGTCGCCAAGGCCACCGCCACCGTCACCCTCGGCGATCTATCCGCCACCTATGACGGTAATCCGAAGAGCGTCTCCGCGGTGACCAACCCCGCCAACCTGCCAGTCACCAAGACCTACAACGGAAGCAGCACCGAGCCGATCGCCCCCGGAAACTACGCCGTCGTCGCCACCATCGTCGATGCCGACCACCAAGGCACCGCCTCCGACACCCTGGTCATCCTCGACGCCCGCACCCCGCTGGAAAACTGGCGTTTCGATTACTTCCTGACCTACGACGACACCGGCAACGCCGCGAACACCGCGGATCCGGATCATGATGGCATCCAGAATCTGATGGAGTTCGCTCTGGGCCTCGATCCCATGCTCCCCTCCACCCTGCCCGCCACCCTCGTCATCAACGGCAGCCAGATGGAATACACCTACACCCGCAGCAAGACGGCGCTCGCCAGCGTAACCTTCACCGTGGAACGCACCGATTCTTTGGCGGACGGAAGCTGGACGAGCGACAACGTCGCCGAGCTCACGCCACCACTCGCGGACAACGGCGTCACCCAAACCGTGAAAGTCACCCTCCCCGCAGGTGCTAACCGGCGCTTCATCCGGCTCAGGGTGGTGGCCCTGCCATGAGCCCGCTCGGGGAAGCATCCCGCGGGGCGGCTCAGTTCGCCATCGCCAAATCCCGTTCACCCGCCCAAGCTCGGGCAATGAGATTCCGCGATTCCGTCACGAAAGCCATTGCCGCGGGGCATACCGGATTCGCCCTGCTCGGATCCGTCCTCACCCTCTGCGCCACCGCTGCCGAGCCGGCTCGGGAATCACCGCCCCCCCCCCTCGCCTCCATCCAACAAATCCGCGACCTGTCCCCGGAACAGGCGAAAGCCGGATACCCGGTAAAAATCCAGGCGGTCGTAACCTTCTCAAAACCCTCCGTCGCCACCCTGTTCATCCATGACGACACCGCCGGCATCTTCGTGGAACGGACTCCCGAAAAGGACGACGCCGCAGGCCCGAAAAACGGCGACCTCCTGGAAGTCACCGGCATCACCGGCGAGGGAATGTTCGCCCCGGTCATCAAGGGCGTGGATGGGCTCGATCCGGTGGTGACCGTCATCGGCCCCGGCACCCTG
>JBIHZT010000419.1:0-4182 GCA_044240265.1 Luteolibacter sp.
GCACGGGCCGCCCTTCAGGTGATTTTTCAAGAAGGCATAAACATCGCCGCAGATTTCATTGTGCCTGAGACTCGCGCCGGACATCGCGTAAATCCGACCATCCACGAATTCATGCCGCACCTCCGACAAGCGCTCTCCTTCGAGATACTCGGCGGCGGTGATCGGTAATTTTTTCGCGGAGCTGCTCATGACGCAGGCAGATTATGCGACGGCGGCGGCGGGTTCCAGATTGAAAACCTCGCGGGCGTCGGCGATGGAGCCGCGGATGGCGGCGGCGGCGACCATCACGGGCGACATCAGGATGGTGCGTCCGGTGGACGAGCCTTGGCGGCCTTTGAAGTTACGGTTAGACGAGGAGGCGCAGAGTTGGTCGCCGACGAGTTTGTCGGGATTCATCGCGAGACACATCGAGCAACCGGCACCACGCCACTCGAAGCCGGCGGCGCGGAAGATTTCCGGCAGACCTTCCTGCTCGCACTGGATGGCGACGATCTGCGAGCCGGGGACGACGATGGCCTGCACGCCGGGCGCGACCTTGTGGCCCTGGATGTATTTCGCAACTTCGCGGAAGTCGGAGATGCGGCCGTTAGTGCAGGAACCGATGAAGGCGACGTCGATTTTCACGCCCTTGATCGGGGTGCCGGGAGCGAGCTTCATGTAGGCGAGCGCTTCCTCGATGGAGGCCTTTTCCAACGGCGTCTTGGCGGTGGCGGGGTCAGGGATGTTTTCGGAAACGGAAATGCCTTGGTCCGGGGAGATGCCCCAGGTGACGGTGGGCGGGATGTCGGCGGCGTTGATGCTGACGATGTCGTCGAACACGGCGTCGGCATCGGAAGCGAAGGAAAGCCAGCGGGCGGCGGTGGCGTTGAAGTCGGTCATGTCCACGTAGGGACGGCCATTGAGATAGGCGATGGTCTTGGCGTCCGGATTGACGTAGCCGCAGCGGGCTCCGCCCTCGATGGACATGTTGCAGACGGTCATGCGCTCTTCCATGGACATGCGGTCGAAGACATCGCCGGCGTATTCATAGGCGTAACCGATGCCGCCGTTAGCTCCTAGCAGGCGGATGATGTGGAGGATGACGTCCTTGGCGTAAACGCCGGGAGCGAGGTCGCCGTTCACCTCGATGCGGCGGACTTTCATTTCCTGAAGCGCGATCGTCTGGGTGGCGAGCACGTCGCGGACCTGGCTGGTGCCGATGCCGAACGCGATCGCGCCGAACGCGCCGTGAGTCGCGGTGTGGGAGTCACCGCAAGCAATGGTGGTGCCGGGCTGGGTGATGCCTTGCTCGGGGCCGACGACGTGGACGATGCCTTGTTTGCCGGAGGCGAGATCGAAATAGGTGACGCCGAAGTCATCGCAGTTTTTGCGGATCGCTTCGATCATCTCGGCCGCGAGCGGATCCGCGGGCTGGTCCTGATTGATCGTCGGAACGATGTGGTCGATCGTGGCGAACGTGCGCTGGGGAAATTTCACGCCAAGCCCGAGGTCGCGGAGCATGCCGAAGGCTTGTGGCGAGGTGACCTCGTGGATGAGGTGCGTGCCGATGAAGAGTTGTGTGCGTCCATCGGCGATGGTGCCGACGGTGTGTGCGTCCCAGACTTTTTGGAAGAGGCTTTTTCCCATGGTGTAAGATGTCCGCCGTGGTTGGCGACGGGCGGGAAAACTGCCCATGGAGTTTCAGAATGTCAAAGCCGCATGTAAATCGGACGGAGAAACAACGGAACAATCACCGCAGCTCCACCATCAGGCCGACGATGATGCCGACGAGGGCCAGCACTCCGAGGGCGATTCCGATGATTTTCGGCCAGTTTTTGGCGCGGCCGGTTTTCGCAAGATCGCCGTCCACCCACTCGTCCCAAGACCGCTGTGGCTTGGCACCGCTGCGATGATAATGCCGCACGCTCCCGCTGAAGCGATCTTGTCCGGTGGATGGAATTCGAGGTTTCATGGGCTGTTTCAGGCGCGTATCGCATACCGCCCGGCGCTTGAAAAGTTCATTTATGAGTTGCCACGCCTAAAGAAAAGCGCCCCTCCGCAGACCGGAAGGACGCATGATCAAGGACGCGCCCCCCAAGTGGGCGGCGGCCATGAACTTACTTGGAGTAATGCACTTCAGGAGCCGCTTGGATTTCCTGAAACTGAGGCAGCGGGCGCAGGCCCGGGGCTTTCGGCTCACCGGTGCAGCAGCAGGAAGCGGAAAGAAGAGCGAAAACAGAAGCGGCGATGGCGGTAGCAATGCGGATCATAGGAACTGAGGTAGTAGTTTTTTAGGAAATGAAGGGGATTCCGGCCTGGTCTGGCACTGGAAGTGGCTCGTTTCCCCACCGGGAGAAACGAACGCGGGAAAATCACTTCGATGGTGCCACGTAAGCGGGCTTGCTTGGGGCGGGTGCGGCACTTGGGCAACAGGAAGCGGCGAGAACCGCAGCGGCAGCGGCTAAGAAGGCGAGTTTCATGAATTGAATGAGTTTGTTTTTTGAATGCCGGCATGAATCGCATGCCAGTGGCCTGCGAGACTAGCGGTGCGGTCCGCCCCTGCAAGGCAAAAGACGAGTCGGGGACAGACGCGTGCATGAAGCTCTTCCTCACGCCCCGATTCGCGTCTTCACTCTTGTATATTTCCTCCGGAACCCGGAATCTCCCGACATGCCCGCAGCGCCAGAAACCGATCCCCGGCTCAACGAATTCATCATCCTCCAAGCCCAGAACGCCGGACTTTTCCTCGGCCAGATCCCCCACCCCGGCAGCGGGGAAAAGCAGATCAACCTCCGCGCCGCCAAGTCCGTGATCGACTCGCTCGAAATGCTCGCTTCCAAAACCCGGGGAAACCTCACAGCCTCCGAGGCGAAGCTGCTCGCCACCGCACTCGACAATCTCCGCCCCTTATATCAAGCAGCTCTTGCTTCCACCGATCACTGAGCCAATTTCCCCAAATCCATGAATTTCGATCCCTTCAACATCGGCAAGGTGCCCGTCGGCGGCCCCGTCCCCTTTTTCATTCTCGGCCCCTGCGCCCTTGAGTCCGAGGAGTTCGCCTGGGAAATGGCGCGCTCGCTCAAGGAAATCGCCGACCGCACCGGCATCCACTTCATTTTCAAAGCGTCTTTCGACAAAGCGAACCGGACCTCCGTCGATGCCTTCCGCGGCCCTGGGGTCAAGGAAGGCTGCCGCATCCTCGGTGAAATCGGCAAGGAACTCGGAGTGCCAGTCACCACCGACATCCACACCGCCGAGCAGGCGGAAATCGCCGCCGCCCACGTCGATCTGCTGCAAATCCCCGCCTTCCTTTGCCGCCAGACGGACCTGCTGGAAGCCGCCGCCAAAACCGGCCGCGCCGTGAATGTCAAAAAAGGCCAGTTCCTCGCCCCGCTCGACACCGTCAACATCGCCGGAAAAATGCGCGCATTCGGGTGCGAGCGCTTCCTCATCACCGAACGCGGCACCACCTTCGGATACAACAACCTCGTGGTGGACATGCGCTCGCTCTACTGGATGCGCAAGGAAGGCCTGCCTGTCATTTTCGACGCCACCCATTCCGTCCAGCGCCCCGGCGGACTCGGCGGAGCCACCGGCGGTGACGGCGAACTTGCTCCCGTCCTCGCCCGCGCCGCCGTCGCCACCGGCATCGACGGCCTGTTCATGGAAGTCCACTCCGACCCCGAGAATGCCGTTTCGGACGGCCCGAACCAGATTCCTCTCGAATTCATCGAAGACCTTCTGGTCAAACTGATTTCCATCCATCACGCCTCCCATTGAGAAAACTCCCCATCCAGTCCGCCCCTTGCGCCTCATCCTCACAGCCCTGACCCTCGTTTCCCCCGCCGTGCTTCTGGCGGAGGAGAACGGCATCCCAGCTCAGCCGCAGCAGACCAAGCCGAAGATGCCCGCGGTCTCCATGCTTCCCGACGGCAGCGAGCTCAAGGATGTGATGATTCCCCGCTACGACGAAAACAACCGCCTCACCAGCGTCCTCAAGTCCCGTAAAATGATCCTCGTCAATGACGAGCAAATCGTCGGCCAGACCGTCGCCGTGGAATTCTTCAATCCCGACCAGACGCCGCGCGGTCGCATCGACCTCCAAAAAGCCGTTTTCCATCAAAACAAGGGCCTCATCGTCGCCACCGGAGCCGCAGAAATGAATAGCGACCGAATGAAAACCTCCGGCACCGGCCGCTACTA
>JBIHZT010000420.1:0-4173 GCA_044240265.1 Luteolibacter sp.
TGCCGGCCAACTCCATCCACATCACCTGCCGCGGGACGGCCGGGCAGTCGTTCGGCACCTTCCTCGTCGGCGGCGTGAAACTCGAACTCATCGGCGAGGCGAATGACTACGTGGGCAAAGGCATGGCTGCCGGAGAAATCATCATCCGCGTTCCCGAAACCGCCGGATTCGAGGCCGCCACCAACACGATTTGCGGCAACACCTGCCTCTACGGAGCCACCGGCGGCAAGCTCTTCGCCACCGGCCGCGCGGGCGAGCGCTTCGCCGTGCGGAACTCCGGTGCCACCGCCGTCGTCGAAGGCGTGGGCGACCATGGTTGCGAATACATGACCAACGGCAGCGTCGTCATTCTCGGCAAAACCGGTAAAAACTTCGGCGCGGGCATGTCCGGCGGCACCGCCTACGTTTACGACGTGGATGGAAAATTCTTCTCCCGCGTAAATTCCGAAATGGTCGTCGCCCTGCCCATCCGGCGCACCCAGGACATCGCTGAGGTCAAGGCATTGATCGAACTTCATCACAGTCGCACCGGAAGCGTCCAAGCTGCGGCCCTGCTCGCGAACTGGGAGGAGACCATCCTCAAGCTGGTCCGCGTCATCGCCAAAGAACGCGCCGAACTTGAAGCCGCCGAGGAACTCCACGAAGCCGCATCCACACCCGCAGGCAAGTGACCCCCGTACATCGGGCATCTCCGGCTTGTCGTTCCTCGAAGCGCAGACGAGGTTCCCGGTTACAACCCAAGGCTATGCTTCGGAATCGATGATGTCTTCCGGCATAGCCGAGCTGTTGTTGCAGCGGGGCTCACGATTCTGGTGGTGATTCTCGGACTTTCGCTGCCGCTCTAAATGGCCTTCAAGGCGGCGGCACTTCTATTCGGAGTGACGATCATGCTCTGAATGCTCGCCCAACGAAAACAGGGCGCGCCATCCGTCGGAAGCCAGGCGGAAACTGCAGGCATCCGCAACCGGGGCAAAACCGCCGACGGAGGGCAGATCAACCTTCAGGCGCGTATCTCGAGAGCAGTTCCCCGGCCTTGCCGGGGGCGACGGCCTCGTGGAAATCGTCGTTGACCATGCACACCGGCGCGCTGCCGCAGGAGGCGAGGCACTCGGCGAACTCAACCGAAAATTTCCCACAAGGCGAAACGGTGATCGGATGGTGGTGGGAGTCACTGGCGGAACGGTCGATGCCGGTGAGTTCACACAGACGTTCCATCAGCTCGTAGCTGCCACCCATCGCACAGGAAAGAGTCCGGCAGACGCGGATGTGGAATTGACCCGGCGCGGACTGACGGAACCCCGGATAGAAGGTGACGACTTCCAGCACCTTGATCGGCTCGATGCCGAGCTTGCCCGCCACCCACTCGATCGAATCCGCGGAGATATAACCGAACTTGTGTTGGACGATGTGCAGAAGCGGCAAAGTCGCGGCACGTTTGCTTTCCGGGTAATGCGAGATCCGCTCGTCAGCTTCCGCTTCGAGTTCGGGAGTGACCACGAAGGGCGGGTAAAACTTGCTGCCTGGAGTCTCGTGGGAGGCGATGGTTTCTTCGAGAGTGGAGTGGGACATCGGGAGATTTGGTGAGGATTCTAGCAACGGTGGTTATTCACCGGTCGCACTCGCCCATCACGAAGTCCAGTGAGCCGAGAATGGCCGGAATGTCGGACACCATGTGGCCTGGCAACAGCTTGGAGGTGATGGATAGATTGCAGAACGAGGGGCTGCGGATTTTCAGGCGATACGGGACGCCGCCGCCTTTGGAGTGAATAAAGAAACCAAGCTCGCCTTTGGGGTTTTCCGCGGCGAAATAAACCTCTCCGGCGGGGGCATTGATGCCCTGGGTGGATACAATGAAGTGGTGGATGAGCTCCTCCATGGACATCAGCACGCGCTCCTTTTCGGGCAGCATGCTCTTGGAATCCGCGAGATTTACCGGACCGTCCGGCATGGTGTCGAGCACCTGACGGCAGATGAGGATGGACTGGCGCATCTCCTCCATCCGGACCTGATAGCGCGCGTAACAGTCACCTTCCTCGGCGATCGGCACGTCGAACTGATACTTCTCGTAGCCAAGATAGGGGCTGTCCTTGCGGAGGTCGCGCGGAACACCTGAAGCGCGGAGGTTGGGCCCCGTCATTCCCCAGGCAATGGCGGACTCGCGGCTGATCACGCCGACATCGACCATGCGGTCGATGAAGATCTTGTTTTTGTCCAGCAGCTTGGAAATCTCGCCGATGGTCACCAGGCACTCGTCAAGAAACTGCCGGACGGTGGCTTCGAAGCCCGGCGGCATGTCGCGGAGCTGGCCGCCGACGCGGGTGTAGGAGGTGGTGAAGCGGGCTCCGGTGAGCTGCTCGCACATGTTGTAAATTTTTTCCCGCTCGGTGAAGGTATAGAGGAAAACGGTCATGGCTCCGACGTCCATGGCGCAAACGCCGACGCCCAGCATGTGGGAGGATATCCGGGCGAGCTCGCAACAAAGCACGCGAAGTGCCTGGCCGCGCGGTGGCAGCGTCCACCCCATCAGTTTTTCCACGGCACAGGCGTAAGCGACGTTGTTCGCCAGCGGAGCCAGGTAGTCCAAGCGGTCCGTGTAAGGCACGAACTGGTTGTAATGCATGTTTTCCGCGATCTTCTCGTCGCCACGGTGAAGGAATCCGACATCGGGATCAGCCGAGTGAATCACTTCACCATTCAGCTCAAGAATCAGGCGAAGCACGCCGTGGGTGGCCGGGTGCGACGGTCCCATGTTGAGGTGCATCCGCTCGCCGACGAGATCATCCGTTTCCGAATCATAATGGTCGGCAGCGCGGGCGGCGCGGGCGACATTGTCAGGGGCCTCGATTTCTTGAATGGTATTACTCATGCCTGTTTTGCCGCCGACAGAAACGCCCAAAGCGGCTGATTTCGCAAGGGGTTTGTGAAATTTTTCACAAGCTTCCGCGGCCGTAGCGCTCGCGGAACTGGCGCAGCAGGTCATCGACCCGGTCGGTGTCCTGCGGGGTCGGCGGCGGGGTCGTTTCAGCAGGTGCTGGCGAATTGAGATCCGGTTGCTGTCCGGCCTGGAATGCCGGCTGGGATTGCGGCGGAGCGTATGATTGGAATGGCGAGTCGATCGGAGCGTCGTAGGACGGAGGCGATACAAAAATCCCCTGCGGCGGGGCGGACGGTACCGTTTCCTGCCAGCCCTCTTGGACAAAGGTGGGTGCAGGAGGCTCCGGCGTGAATTGCTGGGGAACGGACTGAAACGGCGAATTCACCGGAGCAAATTCATTGACCGGCACGATGAACGACTCCAGCGGCGCTTCCTGCCAACCGGAAGCGGGGGCGAATGGTTGCTGCGGCGATTCCGGCTGAAACGGTGATTCCACTGCTGGCTCATACGTTGCGAGCGTTTCTGCCGAAGGAGGATTCCATGAATTGACTTGAGCGGATGCCGCGATCTCCGGCTCGGGCTTCCGTTCTTCCTGCGGCGAATCAGGCGCGGGCGTCTGACTGAAAAACGGCTCGGGGGCGGTTTCCTTCTCAAGCGGCGGGGAAAAAACAGGAGCCGGCCACTCGCTGGCTGCCTCCACCGGAGGAGCGGAGGAGAAGGTGAATGCCTGACTTTCCACTTGCGGCTGCGCTTCGACGGCAGGTTGCATCTCGACCAGCGGCTCATCGGCCACAACGGCTGCGGGAGGCGGAGTTTCCACCGCAGCGGGTGCCGCGGCGGCGGTCGATGTGGAATCCATCGCGGTCGCCTTGAGCCACGCCATGCCGGCCGCACGGATCAGGCCACGGGCATGGGTACCTGCGGCGGCGACATCGATCCGGTCGAGCACGCGACGACCCAGACCGGGCACGCGGGAATTGAAAAGCGCCTCCATTTCAGGCTCGGTCAACGGCTCGAGTTCCACGACCACCTCGGACAGTCGATCCGCCAGCCCGCCGCTGAGGCGGGGGACGAAGGCACTTTGCCAAATGTCCTGATTGAGCGAGAGAATCACATCCAGGCGCTCCACCGATTGGCGCAACGACCCGAGAAACGCGGCCAGCCTCAGCGCGGCGGTCTCATCCGTGGAAAACCCCTCAAGATCGTCCGCCACCAGCACCACCCGCATCAATTGCGTGACCAATCCTAATAAAGCCTCAAGCCGCTCCAACTCCATCCCCACCCCGGCATGGACGCTC
>JBIHZT010000421.1:0-4165 GCA_044240265.1 Luteolibacter sp.
CTCCGGCCGAAATTTATGCCAAAACGTGTTTCCGAAATTGCCAAATCCCTGAAGCAGCTTGGAGACATCCAGGTCACGGATTGGGATTTCATGGAGCTCTTGAACACGGAGATCAAGGACCTGGAGATCAGTCGCTCGCTGAAGCGCTGGGGAAGTGTGCGGGTGATGGACTGGGATTTCAGGACCGTCCTGCCGGCAGTGAAAAAAGTGGCGAACCAGGAGGTGGATGTCATCGATTTGTTCAAGCGGACCGCTCATTACAAGGTGATGGACTGGGACTTCAGAAGCGCCCTGCACGCCGAACCCGTGCCCGCGCCGCAAGAGTCGGCCAAGCCCGCGGTCAAAGGATTGAGTCCGGAAGACATGCAGGCGGTCACTCTCCGCCTGAAGAATTTCGTGCAATATGTGGCCGTGAATTTGATCGATGAGCCGGATCAGGCGCAGATCAAGGTCACGCAGATGGGCCCCACCGGGCTGCGTCTCAAGCTGGTGCTGGTCAAGAGGGATTTAGCGCTGCTGATCGGCAGGGAGGGCTTCACGGCGGCGGCCATCCGCAGCATCGTCAAGGCCACCGCGGCGAAGTATGGAGTGCAGGCGTTGTTGCAAATCCATTCGCACGAGGAGGAGGCCGCTTTCCTGGCCAAGGAAGAGGCGCGGCGCTGAATCGCCAAGGTTGTTTTCCCCGGCGCGTCGGCTAGGTTTCCCGCGATGCATGCCGCCGATCTTACCATTGACTCGCCGATGGGTCTCATCCTTGAAACCCTGCCCGGCGCGAAGCGGGCGATTTTCGCACGCTATCATCTCGGCGGCTGCCAGAGCTGCGCGTTTTCCAACGAGGAGACCCTCGCCGAACTTTGCGCCCGCTCGGAAATCCCGGCGGACGAGGCGCTCGCCCATTTGCTCGCCAGCCATGTCCATGATTCCGCGATGTGGATGGAGCCCGCCGTGGCGAAGGAAGAACTCGCGGATCTCCGGCTGATCGATCTGCGGACACGTGAGGAACACGAGGCTGTGAAGATTCCGGGGTCGGAGTTTTTCACCCAGGAACTCCAGCAGCAGCTCTTCGCCGGCGATCCCAAGACGCCGATCCTGTTATACGATCACAGCGGGCGGAACGTGCTCGACCAGGTCGCCTGGTTCCGCGGCCATGGATTGAATGAAACCTACGGCCTGCGCGGTGGCATCGATGCGTGGAGCCTGGAAATCGACAAGTCCATCCCGCGCTACCGCGTCGAGATGGACTGAAGGGTAAAGGCTGAAAAGCTGAAAGCCGTCTTTATTGTTTCAGCGTTTACCGCTTGTGCAGGATCTTCGCGACCTTCGGGGCGCGCAGGCGGTGCGGTTCCGGCAGGTCCGAGCCGAGCAGTGGGCGGCAGTAATTCATGAAATCATCGGTCACGCCGTTGCCGGCCGCGTTGATGAAATGGTCCGGCATGTGGCGTGTTTTTCCGGCGACTTTCTTGATGTCCACCAGCTCGTAATCGACGCTGTAGTTGAGCACCGGGCGCTTGATCGCCACGGAGCCGTCCACGTTGTCCCACATCGCGTATTGCACGGCTTTTTCGCCGACTTCGCGGGCCTCGCGGGCGTCGCGGTCCGACTGGATGCCCATGAACGAGCGCTGCAGATAGCCGAAAGTATCGGAGCGCACGCGCTTGATTCCCAGGCCCTTGCGGATCTCGTTGGAAAGCAGGTCGCCGAGCGCGCCGGTGCCGGAAAGCTGGACGTTGCCGTGCGAGTCGCGCTCCTCGACGCCGAGCAGCTTGACGATCATCGCGGTGCCGTCCGGATCGGAAATGCCTTCGGAAACGGCGATGGTGCAGAGGCCGTGCTTTTGATAGACGCGGTCCACGTCGGCGAGGAAATTCTCCATGATGAAATGGCGCTCCGGCACATAAACGAGGTGCGGGCCGTCATCAAAATATTTCTGCGCCAGCGACGACGCCGCGGTGAGGAAGCCGGCGTGGCGGCCCATCACGACGCCGATGTAAACGCCTTGCAGCGCGCGGTTGTCCAGGTTCACCCCGGAGAACGCCTGCGCCACGAAGCGCGCCGCCGAGCCGAAGCCCGGACAGTGGTCGTTTTCCTCAAGGTCGTTGTCGATGGTCTTCGGGATATGGATCGCGCGCAGTTCGTAGTTCGCTTCCTTCGCCTGCTCGTTGACGATGCGGACGGTGTCGGACGAATCGTTGCCACCGACGTAGAAAAAATAACGGATGTCATGCGCCTGCATCACCTTGAACATCCGGGCGCAGTATTCCTCATCCGGCTTGTCGCGGGTGGAAAGCAGCCCTGACGACGGCGTGCCGGCGACTTGCTCCAGGTTGTGGGTGGTCTCGCGGGTGAGATCGACGAAGTTCTCTTCCACGATGCCGCGCACGCCGTGGACCGCACCATAAATGGACGTCACCTGGCTGAATTTACGGGCTTCGAGGGCGACGCCTACGATACTTTGGTTGATCACGGGAGTGGGGCCACCACCCTGTGCGACGAGGACTTTACCTTCTAAACGGCTGCTCATGGGGCGGCGAGAATTGACAAAACCCACTGAGATGCAAGCCCGGAAACCGCCTCGACGGCGACAACAAGTGAGGGAAATTTTGTGCTTAGTCGCGGGCCGGGGATGCGCTAGACCGGGGCATGGATGAACTGACACGCGATCACGGACCGCAGCCGCTCGACGGCTTGATGGCCCGCTGGAAGATTACCAATCATGAATTGGTGGAGGTTTCCGACGAGCAACTGAACCACAAGCAGGTGCAGAAGGCGCGCAAGGGCCGCCAACTCACGCTGCACCTGATGCAGAAGCTGATGCGGGCGCTCAACGAGACGATTTTGGCGAAGCTGCCAAAGGAGCAGAAAGCGGCATTCACGCCCTATCTGCACAAGCATTTGTTCAATTACGCCAAGGGCCACGAACCGGCCTGGGTGGATCCCAATGAGGAGCTGATGCCGCAGTGAGGACCATCGTCGGACAAGGCCTCGCCGGGACTTGCCTGGCATGGGCGCTGTGGCGGCGCGGGGAGGAATTCACGCTGCTGGATCGCGGGACGGGCGGCAGTTCGCGCGTCGCCGCCGGGATGGTGAACCCGATCACGGGGAAAAATTTCGAGCCAAGCTGGCGCATCGCGGAGTTTCTGCCCGAGGCGCTGGCGTTTTATGCGGAGATGGAAAAACTTATCCGCCGGCAGGTGTGGTATCCGTTTCCGGTGCTGCGCCTCGCCGCATCCGACAAGGAGTGGCGGAAAATCACCTCGAAGCTCGATTCGCCGGATGTCGTTCCGTGGATTGCCGGGGAAATCGTCGCGCCCGCCGACTGGGTTGGCGCGGTGGAAGTGCGCGGAGGCGGACGGCTGGACACCCGGGCGTTTCTCGACGGCTCGCGGGAGTTTTTCGAAAAACTCGGCTGCTATCGGAAGGGGGAATTTTCCATCGGCGAGGCGATCCACTGCGACGGCGCGGTCGGCTTGATGAGCGGGCGCTACGGACCTCACCGCTGTGCGAAGGGCGAAATCCTGACGATCCGCGCGACCGGCTGGGATGAAAGCCGCATCCGCATCGGCGCGGGCGGCTGGCTGGTGCCGCAGGGCGGGGGACTTTTCAAGGTGGGCTCCACCTATGAGTGGAACGAGCTCGACGACCTGCCGACGGCCGCCGGGCGCTTGCGGGTCGAGGAAATCGCGAGCCGGCTCGGTGGCGAGGCGTTCGAGGTGGTCGCCCACGAGGCCGGCGTGCGGCCGATTTTGCGCCGTAGCCAGCCGCTGATCGGTCCGCTGGATGGCGGCGGCTGGATGTTCAACGCGCTCGGCTCCAAGGGCTCGCTCTATGCGCCCGGCATGGCCCGGCGGTTGGCGGAGTGGCTCATCGACGGCCGTGAACCCGAGCCGGACGTGGACATCCGGCTGTTTCTCGAACAACTTCCGCCCGATGAGCGCCGCTGATTCCGACTCCTTGTTTCCGCCGCGTCCCACGGCGTTGGCGCAGGAAATCCTCAGGCCGCTGATCTGTTCCGGCGATCTCGTGATCGATGCGACAGCGGGCAACGGCCACGACACCTTGTTCCTGGCGGAGTGCGTGGGCTCGACGGGAAAGGTGCTCGCCTTTGACGTGCAGGCGGCGGCCATTTCCTCGGCGAGGCAGCGCGTGGGGGATAGGGAGTGTGTGG
>JBIHZT010000423.1:0-4154 GCA_044240265.1 Luteolibacter sp.
TGGTGGCACTCCAGTTGCCATTGCCGCCGCCCCAGGTGTAATCCGTGGCGAGGGCTGAGGTGGCAAGCGCGAGTGAGGAGCCAATGAGCGCGAGAGGAAGGAATCGGTTGTTGCCGGATTTCATCGTATTTCAGATTCTGAATTTTGAATCAATGGGGAAGAGGGTGGGCGGGACGCCCACTCTCCTTGAGTTAGGGTTTGGTGACTTGGAGGCGGCCGAAGAGCTTGCCGCCGGGTTCGTTGGCAGGGAGGAGGAAGCTGATGTCGTTGGTGGTGTTCGTGGCGGCGGCGTCCGTCCACGAGCCGATGGCCAGAGTGGTGGAGGTTTGGATTTTGTAGGTCACATCCTGCGCGGCCTTGGCTTCCGTTCCCTTAGTGAAGGTCAGGGTGTTGCCGGTGAAGGTGCCGGGTGCCGGATTGCCCACTTGTGGATCGAGGCCGAGGGCGTATTCGACGAGGTTGCTGACGCCGTCATCGTCGTCATCGCCGTTTTCGCCTTCGAGCACGCTGTTGGTGCTGGCCCAGGAGGCGTATCCGGCGGTGGCGGCGATCACCAACTTGATTTCACCGGTCGTGGCGTAGTCGAGCGTGGTGCCCGCCGGAAGGGCCGGCGTGGGGGTGAAGGTGCCGAAGAGATTGCCGGTGTAGGTGGCGATGGTGTAGGTGCCCGGTGTGGGAGTGACCGAGGTGAGGGTAAACTTAGCCCCGGTGAGGTCGAGATTTCCGGTGACGGCGAGTGTGTCGGCGGCGGCGGAAATCACATCGCAGGCGTAGGTGCCGGCAATGGTGGTGGCTCCGGCGCTGAGGGTGCCGGTGGTGCCTGCGGTTCCGGGATTGACGGTGCCTGCTGCACCGAGGCCAGCGGCGGCGACAATGAGTGGAGCGCTGACTGTGCCCGTGCCCGAAAGGGTGGGCGAGCCGGAGGCGGTGGCTCCGCCGACGGTGACCGCGCTGGTGATGCTGCCGTTCACAGCAAACGTTCCGGCATTGATGATGGTCGTTCCCGTGTAGTCGTTGACCGCGGAAAGTGTCACGGTTCCTGCTCCGTTCTTTATGAGGCCGGTTGGGGCCCATGTAGTCAACGTAGCGGCTGTATCCGCAAGCCGCGCCGTCACGTTCAAGTTCCCTGCGGCATCCTGGACGTCGAAGAACGGGCTGACGCCTGTGCTGATGTCCCTGAGGTTGAAATAGCCATTGGGGTCGGAACCGCTGGCGATCGTGGAGGCCGATGTTCCTGTCACCGTGACTTTCCGGAGGTTTGCTCCGCCGAAATAGCCGCTGTTGTAACTTCCGGTGATGGTCCCGCCTGCCAAAAACAGATTGCCGAAGGTGCTAAAGTAATCACCCCCGTTGTTATTGTAGAGATTGAGTGTGGCACCGGAAACCGTGATCGCGGCAAGGTTGCCGCCAGTGCCGCTAGAGAATTTCCAATTAACGTCCACCGTGACCCCACCGCTGATGGTGGCGGTGTTCGCGCTACCGACGACGACAGAACCCGCGACCGGACCGGGGGTCCAGTTGGTGTCAGTCCAGTTGCCATTGCCACCGCCCCAGGTGTAGTTCTCGGCGTGGGCGGAGGTGACAAGCGCGAGTGCGGAGCCGATGAGCGCGAGAGGAAGGAAGCGGTTGTGGTGGGATTTCATGGGATTTGGTGGGGTTTGGAGTTTTTGATCGAAAATCGTCGGGGTTTGTCGTTTTGGCTTTGTGAGACTATGAATGGGTGCCTTTCGCCTAAGACCCCAAAGAGTCATTTATACGGGTGCTTCGAGAGACGTCCGCTATGAGCGGCGGAGGCCCGAGGCACTGGGAGTGAGCCCAGGAATGGGGGTTTTCGCAGATTTTTTTTGGCAGGAGGTGAAATTTTCATGCGGTGTCGCTTGGCATGCCTTCTCGGGCGGGAATTCATCGTTGGTTTTGCCAATCGGGAACAGACCGACTGGAGGCTTAAAAGTTGACGCCTCTGTCGGCATTCATCCCTGATCGTACGTCAACCGCGCATGTCGGACGAGGGCTGCGGCGGGTGAGGGGCGAAGGAATGAATGGTGCGTAGGATTCATGGGTTTTGTGGGATTTGGATTTTTCCTGTCCACAGTGACACATCAGCGCCGCCCCCTGTCACGCGGGCATTGCCTATCTTTTGGCTAGTACTTCGCTGCCATTCTCGAAACCCTCGGCGTCGGCATGCGGGCGCTTGGCACCAAGCTGGCCGAGCGGGTGGGCGCGAGAATTTGTGGATCATCAAAGAGTTGTATTGATTGGATGGCTCACCCATTCCAGCCTGCCAGCTTGTTTTGAAACGGGCTAAATGGGCTTGCCAAAGCGGCGCTGGGAGCAACCTTCGGGGTATGAAATCCTTGCTCTGCAGCCTTGGCTTGCTCCTGCTGTCCCAGCCCCTCCATGCGCAATTGCCGACCGCTCCAACGACGGATGGTTGGAAGCTGATCTTTGTTGACGAATTCGAAGGCGACGCGCTGGATCTGACCAAGTGGAGCTATCGGCAGCTCGGGAAGCGGGAAAGTGCGATGATCAGCAAGGACTGCATTTCCCTGGATGGGAAAGGTCATCTGCTCGTCTCCGTGATGGAGAAAGACAGGGTGCTGCAAAATGGCATGATCGGGACGCAGGGGAAGTTTTCCGCAACCTACGGTCGCTTCGAGGCGCGGATGAAATTTCCGGAAATGCAGGGCCAGCACGGTTCCTTCTGGATGCAGCCGGATCAGCCGGGCAAGGAGCCGAACAACGCCGCGGTCTCAGGGGCGGAGATCGATATCATCGAATGGTTTGGCGCGGGTCGGAGTGATGGCGGGACGGCCTCTAACATTTACTGGCCGAGCGGTAAGGGGAATCATGCGGGTGGCACCAAAGACTTCAAGTTGTTGCCTCCGGGCGAGAAATGGAGCGACAATTTCCATATTTACGGTCTGGAATGGTCTGCTACGGAATATGTCTTTCGGGTGGATGGGAAGGAGACGTATCGGATCAAGGAAGGGGTCTCCCAAGTGCCGCAATACCTGATTCTAAGCTTGCTGACGGCGGACTGGGAGGTGAAGCGGTTGGATAAAACGAAGTTGCCGAATGCGATGCTGGTGGACTGGGTGAAGGTCTGGCAAAAACCCTAACGCGATGAATTGAAAATGGGCCTGGAACCCTTTATCCCTGAAAGAGAAACGAAACCGCAGATGGACGCAGATTCACACAGATAATCAAAGAGTTGTATTGAATGGGTGGCTCACCCACAGGGTTAGAGTCCAATTTCTCATAAACCTCTTAACATCAATGTCCATCTGCGTTCATCTGCGGTTCATTTTCCTCTTTAGGCTCAATTTTTGCCACTAGGCCTGAAAGGATTGCGAGAGGCCCGGTTCATCAAAGCGCCCGCCCGCTGAGGGTCTATGGCGAACCGCCGGGCAGGGTGACCTTGTGGCGGAAGAAGCGCAGGGAGGGGTCTGGCACGGGGATGAGGTATTCGCCGTCGAACCCGGGCGCGGTGGAAAGAGCGGCTGCGGAAGTGGCGATGATCTGCCAGCTGAAGAGGTCGGCGCTACCCTCGATCACGGCGGGAAACTCGGGCAGGGCGCGGTTGAAAAAGGCATAGACGGAGCCATCCGGCTGGATGCGGAGGAGCGGTCGTGTAATCTCGGAGGTTCCTGCCGTGCGGCCTGCATAGAAGGAAAGAAGGTTGGGCCAACCGTTGCCGAGAGGATCGTCAGACGGTCCGCGATCGGCCGCGGGGAGCGCGGCGGCCCAGCGGGCGAAGCGGTCGGCGGGGGTGTCTTGCAGCGCTGTTCTGGACAAGCGCACGGCGTCGGCGGTCACGTAGCCGGTGGTACCCGTGTTGGAAATGATGACGCGCACGATGCCATCGGCTGGCACTTCCACGCTGCCGAGCGGGTTCCATGAGCCGTTGCTGGTGAGCTGATTGGCAAAGTAAGTGATGCTGCCGGCAGAGGTTTCCACCCGATAGGGAGTGGCGGCGGAACGGAGGGCGGCGGTGAGCCAGGTGGCGGATAGCGACCAGGTCCCAGGCGCGAGACCAGAGAAGGTGTAGGTCACGGATTTGGTGCCTTTCAGAGTGTCCCCATCGTGATGATAGGCGCTGCCGTAGTAGCCGGAAAAATAGGTGGAGGACGTCCACGCACCCGTGAGAGTGACCG
>JBIHZT010000672.1:0-4146 GCA_044240265.1 Luteolibacter sp.
GCCCCCCCACTTTACTCTTTTACTACTCGGTTCCGACAAAACTCTTCCACTACGCAGTTGCATTCCGCCTTTCGCTAAATAACCCAGTACTGATTCTTCTTTGTTATCCAGCAATATTTGTAGAACTGGACTGACGCGGTCTTCAATAGGACCTGACGGACAACTTGCCATTTCATTTGCCATTTATAATATACTTTTAATAAAAATATATTATACATTTACTTTCCGAGTTTTAATACATTTTTTATCTATTTGTAAAGTTTTACATTTTTCTTCTTGAGGGACAATCTTGATAATACATTTGGCTTTTTTTCCATATAAAGGTTCCGTGCACCCTTTTTCTACTTCTTTTACTTTGCCTATGCCTTTACCTATGCCTTTACCTTTACCTTTCTTTAATGTCTTGACATTTACTTTCTTAAAATCAAAGAGTTTGGGCTTGTCATCTAAGGTACAACGGGAGCGAAAATGTTCATACCGTTCACGTACGTCGCAATACGATAATCCAGAAGTTTTCCCTAAAAGCTTATTCACGGTTTCGTGTAGTTTATAAATATAACGCGAAAACTGGTCACGATTCGCCATATCCGCCAGCGTTAATGGATTGGCTTTTAAATTCCGTTTTAAGTTTTGCCGACAGTATTTACACGGTAAGACGTTTTTTAAATTCAGAATAAACGCACGATAATTTCTCTTGTCTTCTTGACTGGGCTTGACTGGATAATTAAACGACATTGTATGTAAAAAATGCCACATACTTGGTCCCCAAATGGTTGTTAACATACCATCCCCGCTACCATACTCCTTTTTTTTAAAGGTTCTGTTCTTCACTCTTTTTTTCTGTTTACTTTCTGTCATGCTTAGTTATAGAGAAGAGAGAAAAAAATACGTTAAAAATATTATATTGAACATATTACTTATACACGTAAACCTAAAGGTAATTGTAAACTTTGTTGAGGCTCGGGTATATATCCCTTTAGTTTCATAATGGCTGTATAATAGGTATTATCCGACGTGTAGTTTTTACGCAGTATTTCCACCAATTGACCGGTTTTGTTAGAGAATAACATTTATTTTATTTACTAGAATAAAGTGAGTTATGTTTAAGTCTTTTATTTTTTTTATATACTTTTATAAAAGTATATATATATGGTAAAATCCCTTCTCTCTTCTACTGTTGAATACCCGGAAAATCGCCATTTACAAGCAGAAGATAAAAATTACGAGGCACACTTATATGATATAATTCTCTTTGATAAAGATGAAACAATTGCTTTAGGTCAACCTGTTTATACTTTTATAGATGAGAATATTATTTACTACCCGATTTATCTAGTGATAAATAACAAGGTCAACTTGCAAATTGGTTTATATGAAATATTTGCGGATCACATTGTGAATATTCTTGACGCCGACGGGGATATTGACCTAGATTTAATCGGGCGTCCCCTGTTGTATGGTTTTGTCGGTGAAGCCTTGTCTTCAAGAACTACAGTAGTTCCAGCGCCAGCGCCAGCTCTTATGGAACAAACGGCTGCCTCCGCAAAGAAGGAACAGGAACTCTATGTCGCTAAGAAAGAAAACCATTGGATTCAAGCATATATGGAAAACAATAATTACCAGATGATTGATAATGAAGGGAAAGGCGATTGCCTCTTTGCTGTTATTCGTGATGCCCTGGCGAAAGTCGGTATAGAGAAAAGCGTTGCGGAACAAAGGAAAATACTCGCAGACAATATGACGGAAGATATTTTTCAAGGTTATAGAACTATTTATCAGGATGCAGCTGACATCGACGCCCAACTCGTAAAGGAAATTAAAACGTTAGTGAAAAGGCACAAGGAATTAAATACGAAAATTGGTACCGTCAAAGACCGCAATGCGAAACAGGTCATTATTATCCAAGCGGATGAAATTAAACAAAGACATGATATCGCCAAAAGAGAACGGGCCTATACCAAGAGTGTCGTGGAGGGCGAATTGAAAATGATGAAAAATATACATAACTTGACGCAATTCCGGACCTTCATTAAAACGTGCGCTTTTTGGGGGGACACGTGGGCGATATCCACCCTGGAACGTGTCTTAAATATTAAAATAATCTTGTTCTCGGAGGAAAGTTATAAAGCAGGGGATATGGATAATGTCTTGACATGTGGGCAATTAAACGATACGATTTTAGAAGAGAAGGGTATTTTTCAACCCGACTATTATATATTAACCCTGTATCAAGGTTACCATTACCAACTGATTAGTTATAAAGAGCAGGGCGCATTGACATTTGCTGAATTACCCTATGACGTGAAACTGAAGGTGGTAGATAAATGTCTAGAACGACAGGCGGGTCCCTATTATATTATTCCAGAGTTTCGGACATTTATGGAGGAGGTGAAAGGCTTGGTCCAGGCCCCAGTGCCAGTGCCGACAGAACCTATGCAGTCCGACCTCTTTAACCACCTTGTCACCTTCCAGTTTTATGTGAAATCCGTAGACAAACCGCCTGGTAAAGGTACGGGCGAACTGATGCCCGCCAGTGAAAAGAATGAGTATCTAGAGTTAGCCCGTATCCCAGACTGGCGAAGGAAATTGGACACGCTGTGGCCCGCACCCTTCACCTTAGACGGCCACCAATGGCAAACAGTGGAACATTATTACCAGGGGGCGAAATACAAACGCCAGCACCCCGAATTCGCTCTTCAGTTCTCATTAGATTCGGGGTCGGCGCTGTCTAAAGACCCTGTGATGGCGAAAGAGGCGGTGAAAGAACAAGTCCGTCCGAAGAATATAAGCATAGATGAGGACTTCTTTAAACGGGGAGAGAAAGAACTGGAAACGGCACAAAATGCCAAATTTAATCAGAATGCGGAGTTAAACACCTTACTAGTCGCAACGAAGAAGGCGAAACTGCAACATTTTATAAGAGGGTCCCCACCGGTGGTTGCATATGCGTTGATGCAGGTCCGTCAGAACTTGTCTAGCAAAAAAGAATAAGAGAGAAATTTATTATATAATAGTAAAAATTTATTATATAATAGTAAAAATTTATTATATAATAGTAAAAATTTAAAAATTGATTTATTATATTAAATTTATACGATTTACTAAAAAGAGTGAAAGAATAAATAATAAAGAAGAAATGAACGCAATTACCGTGAAGCCAATATTTGTGAATGATGTTACCGGCGAAGAATCACCTTTCTATGATGAAACAGGTACCCCAGAGTTTTATATGATAACACATACCTTACAGAAGCATTTGGGTGAAGGTATCTGGATTTATAACGATGATGTAAATACCGAATTATTTGTCATAAATGAAGAACACACAGGCGCAGATGAAGACATAGATGAAGGTTACGACAAATCCGCCGATTATATATACATCATTCAGAAAATCAACGAATTAAACACCTTAAAGCCCAAGCCCATTTGGCGAGAACGGTGCCCGTCTACACATATACGATTTGAAATAATACATTAAGAGAGAGAGAAATCCAAAAACAACCTTTTAAGAAAAGGTTGGACCAAAACAACAAACAACCTTTTAAGAAAAGGTTGGACCAAAAAATTACACCAATATTACAAAAAAAATTACACCAATATTACAAAAAAAATTACACCAATATTACAAAAAAAATTACATCAATATTACAAAAAAAATTACATCAATATTACAAAAAGGTTGTCCCAAGGTTGTATTTTTTTGTCCAAGGTTGTTGTGTTTTGGTCCCAAAAGGTTGTTTATACGTTAGGATACTTACTAAAATATTATATGCGCAATATATATAATGTTCGGTTTAGATTCAGTTAAAAGTTATTTTGCCCGAGCGGGGAGTTTTAAACATTTTGCAATTGTCCTCATTCTCGCAATCATTTTTTTAGTCGCAGCAATTTACACCTATCGGCGGTATGTCTCGCCCAAAATCAATCGGGCCTTTGTGGCCAATAGTGAATTTCTGCCTGAAGGGTCAGGTGCAGAAAACACGAGTAATTCGGCGGAGTTATATTTTTTCTATACCACGTGGTGTCCTCATTGTAAGAATTCCATGCCCATTTGGCAAAGTCTAAAGGAGGAGCTGGACGGGAAAGAAATTAAAGGGGTCACGGTTAGTTTTATTGAAGTGGATTGTGACAAAGACGCAGCTT
>JBIHZT010000021.1:0-13950 GCA_044240265.1 Luteolibacter sp.
CGAGCGTTTCGGGCCGAAGCGCAAGGACGGGGCGAGGAAATTGAAAGGAGATGCCGCGCCGGCTGGCGGGGTGTTGTGGAGCGCGAGGGACTTGCGGAAATTCACCCGTTAGGCCGGCCTGTTTGTTAGTAGGGTCACCCGATGAGTCCCAGCTTCGGATAGGTCGCGCCGAGGATGGGTTTTAAGTCCGGGGCCTTGAGCCAGTCGCTAAGGATGGAGCCGTAAACGCTGCGGAAATCGACGGTGTGCTTGATGTCACCTTCCGCCAGATCGGTGAGGCTGGGATGGGTGCCTTGAAGGCCGCCCTTGATGCCGGGACCGGCGAGAAAGAGGCAGGAGGCCTTGCCGTGGTCGGTGCCGGCGCTGGCGTTTTCGGAAACGCGGCGGCCGAACTCGGAGAAGGTCATGAGCACGACGCGCTTGTCATTTCCCTGTTGCTTGAGGTCGGCGAAGAAGGATTTAAGACCACTGTCGAGCTGGCCTAGCAGGCGGTCGTGGGAATTGACCTGTTGGTTGTGGGTGTCGAAGCCGCCGTGGCTGACGTAGTAAACGCGGGTGGGCATGCCGCCGGCGATCATGCGGGCGACGAGATTGAGATTGCGGGCGAGCGGGGTGCCGTCGTAGCGGACTGTGGTTTTGTGTTTGGCGGCGAGTTCGAGAATTTTCTTCGAGCTGACACGGGCGTCGAGGGCGACGCGCTCAAGGAATGCGAGGTTGCCCTCGCCGGTGATGCCGCCGACTTTGCCGCCGGCTGCCATGGCGATGGAGCCGCCGTCGGTGGGGGTGTCCTCGTCGTGTTCGGCGGTGTCGGGTTTGTTGAGATCGGCGAAAAACTGTTCGGCCTGGGCTTGTTCACCGCCGCCGTGGATCCAGCGGTAGAGTTCGGGGGAGTTGAGGCAGACGCCGGGGTTTTTCGCCGCGCCGAAGCTCTCGGGCTGGGTTTTGTTGAAGCTGATTCCGACGGTGGGATCGGCTCCGGGGCAGGCGTTGTCGAAGTAGCGACCGAGCCAGCCGGTGGCGGAACGGTTGGACGTGTCGGCGGTCTCCCAGATGGAGGTGGAGACGAAGTGGGAGCGGTTAGGATTGGGATAGCCGACGCCTTGGACGATGCCGAGATCGCCTTCTTTGAAAAGGGAGCCGAGGAAGGGTAACGCGCTGTTGAGGCCGACGTAGTCGCTGAGCTTGATGATGTCTTTTTCCATTTTGCCGATGCGCGGGCGGGCCTTGTGATAGGAATCGTCGGCATAGGGGACGAGGGTGTTCAGGCCGTCGTTTCCACCGGCGAGCTGGAGGACGACGAGGATGGTGTCGTCCTTGCCGGTGACCGGCTGGATCGCGAGATCGCGGGCGCCTTCATGAAGCTGGCCGAAGGTGCGCTCGATGAACATGGGGACGGTCCAGGTGGCGGACGCGCCGAGGACGGTGGAGCGGAGGAAGTCGCGGCGGGTTTTCATGGGATTGAGAGTAAGGGACCAGAAGTGAGAGACAAGAGTTTGGGATTCGAGATTTTCAATCAGCAGAGCTGATAGTAGGGCGTACTGAGCATGAGGTGGCAGAGCTCGGCGGTTTCTTTGTTGGTGAAGACGACGCCTTTTTTGGAGGTGGCGTATTCGATGAAGGAACTGCGGGCCTTGTCGGGAAGCGGGTTTTGGAAAAAGCGAAAGATGAGAGAATCGACAAGATCGGCGGGATTCGCGCGCAGCGGGCGGGGGGCGATTTTTTCGTAGTCGGGGCCTTGCCAGCCGCGGCCCATGCGGTTCGGGCCGGGTGCCATGCCGGGAGTTTTTACTTTTTCGGCGACCATCGATTGGTCGAGTTCGCCGGCTCCCTTGGTGAGAAATCCGGCGAGGTTGTAGCGGGTGAGCAGGGTGTTGGTATTGATCCACGCCTGGCCCCAGTCCCAGCCGGCGACGTTGGGGGGCATGAAAAGGACTTGTCCCAACTGCTGCTCGGCGTTGATGGGGAATCCAACAGGTGGATTGGAGATTTCGAGTTGTTTGAGGAGTGCGACGAGGTATTGGACCGGCGATTTGATCTGTGAGCGGATGGAGGCCTCGGCGTAGAATTCCTGCGACAGGAAAATCTCCCGGAGCAGCGGGCCGGTATGGAAATCCGCTTTGCGGAAGCTGTCCGCAAGCGAGTCGAGGGCGGCGTCCGAGGGGTTGTCGTAAACGAAGAACTCCCAGAGTTTTTTCGTCATGAAGCGCGCAGCCTCCTTTTTTTCGAAAATCAGATTGATGACTTCCTTGCCGGTGAAAGGTCCGGTTTTCCCGAAGACGGTCTTGTCTGCGGGGTCCCACTGTCTGGCGCTATGCGAGACCTTGCCGGTGGATGGATTCAAATAGTATCCTGTGAACGCGCGCGCGGCCTCGCGGATGTCGCGCTCGGTGTAGTTGCCCTCGCCGAGAGTGAAGAGTTCCATGACCTCGCGGGCGAAGTTTTCGTTAGGCATGCCCTTTTTCGAGCTTTGGGTGTCGAGGTAGAGCATCATCGCCGGGTCCATGAGGATGGCCTGCGTGAGGTCCTTGAAGCTGCCGAAGGCGTTCTGGCGGAACAAAGCGTTCTGCAACATCAGAAGCGCTGGTTGTTTCACCTTTTGGATCGAGGTGGCGAAGTGATCGTGCCAGAAGAGGGTCATCTTCTCGCGCAGCGGAGCCTCGGTCTTGAGCATCCTCCGGAACCACCACGACTGGCCTTCGAGGGCCTGACGGCGGCTTTCCTGCTGGATCGCCTTTTGCACCTCGCGCTTTGCCTTCTCGGCCTGCTCGGGAGGGAGTCCGCGCGCTGCCTTCCGGGATTCCCGGATTTCCATGCGGCGGGACTTCATGTCCGCCAGAGCCTGCTCCGGGGTGCTCCAAGCGGGGACGGGAAACGCGTCCAGCGGCTCGGTGGGGGCGATCAGGGAGTCCACGGCCTTGTCGCGGCCGAGGGCGTGAAAGACCTTGATCTCGGACGGATTGCCGCCGAAGCCCGCACGATTCAGGAGGTGCGCGGCCTCAAAGATGGTCCAGGTTTCTGAAGCTCTTGGTAGCATGGAGGGGAAACCCGGTCACCTCAGGGAAGTTGCGCGGGGAGTTTCTCGTGTTTGACCTTTCCGGTTTGCTCCGGTAGGCATCCTCGCAAGCCCCAATGATTCGCGAAATCGTCCAATACGGTCATCCCGTCCTCCGTCAGCGCTGCCGTCCCGTCACCCAGGTGGATGACGCCGTCATCGAGCTGGTCGCGGACATGCTGGACACGATGGTGGCGGCGAACGGCGTGGGTCTGGCCGCACCGCAGGTGGGCGAGGATCTGCGGCTGGCGGTGGTCGATGTGTCACACGATCCCGAATGCGTCTCGTTTCTCAAGGTGAACGGGGTGGATGCGACGATCGAGGAAATCATGCCGCTGGTTTTCATCAACCCGGAGCTGGCGTTCGGCCAAGCGAAGGAATTCGGGATGGAGGGCTGCCTGAGCATCCGCGGCATCCGTGCGGAAGTGCGGCGCCCGGAAGCAGTGAAGGCGACCCTTCCCCAGCTCGACGGGTCCGTGCTGGTGGTCGAAACAGACGGGTTGTTAGCCCGGGCCTTGCAGCATGAAATCGACCACTTGAACGGCGTCTTGTTTGTGGACCGTTTACCGGCGGTGGCCAAGGTTTCGATGAAAAACCGGCTCAAGCGGCTGCTGGAGGAAAACGAATAAAATTTTTGGATTTTGCGGTGAAGCTCGACATTTCGCAGTGATTAAGGTTTTTAGACTGCGGTGAGACGCAAGCCGTCTGATTTGCATATCAACTCCCATCCGAATCTAAAATGAGCACTTCCCGAGGAATCTTCGAAAGCTTTCCGAATCAACCCGCGACCCGCCAGGATTCGCCTTTTGCGGTGGTCCCCGAGCCAGCGGCGCCGGTTGCGACAAGTCCTTTCACGGCGGTCGCCCGCCAGGAATCGCCATTTACAGTCATCGACGAGGTGAGTGACTCCCAATCTTTGGAATCCACCCGTGCGGTGAAATTGCCCGAGCGACGGAAGACCGATTCTCCATTCCAAGTCGCGGAACCATCCGAGGGCTTTGGCTTCGAAGCTCCTGCCAAGGCGTATGCTCAGGCACCGTTCGAGGCTGTGCCGCCTTCCGCGCCAGCCGCGGCTTCGCCATTTTCGGTGGCTCCACAGCAACCCGCCGCGTCGCCATTTTCAGTAGCGCCCGATACGCAGCGCGGGCCCTCGCCATCGACGCAAGCGGCGATCGCGGCATTTGGAAACTGGCAGGAAACTCCGCCGACTCCCGCGCCGCAGCCGTTCACGGAACCGGTGCAGGCGTTCGCGCAGGCCGCTCCCTCGACATTTACTCCGGCTCCCGAAGCTCCGGCCTATCAGGCGCCGGCAGCGTTTGCTTCCGCTCCTCAGAATCCACCGGCCGAGTCGTTTGAAGCGTCCCAGTCGGATTCCTACTCGATCCGGCAGCTTGAATTGCGCGCCATCTTCGGCGTGGATCGTGAAATGAACGTGGAGGAAATCCTTCAGCGCTCGCGGGCGCTTCCCGGCATGCGCAACATCGCCCGCGTCAGTCCGCAGGACATGGCCGCGCTCGAAGCGCTCAAGCATTTGCTGCCGAATCTCGGTTTTGGCAGTGGTGGCTTGAAGCTTTATTCCGGCTCGGTGCCGCTCGAATTCATTCGCGAGGGCTCCGTGATGCTCGCCGTGCAAACGGATGGCGGGTTCGCTCCGGGAGTGCGTGAAACCTTGATGCTGGTCGCCCGCGAACTCGGCCGCCTTTCCTGAGCGGTCACTCCTTGGCGGGTGCGGCGGCTTCGAGCTTTTCCAGCGCCGCACGGATCTCCGGCGTGGCGAACTGGAGCAGGTCGCTTCCGGCTTCTTCAGGCATTTCGAAAATCGTTTGAGCCATCCCGGTGACGGCTTCTTGGTGGATGGTCGGATCCTTGAGGGTTTTCATCCATGCCAGCGCTCCCTCGGGATTGGCTTGCGACCACACGGAAACAACCTCTTTGAGGCTGGCGAGGCGGGCTTCACCCGGTTCAAAAAGAACCACCCACGCGGCGGCATCCGCTGCGGAAATGGCGGCCCAGCGCTGGACCACCTGTACCACCGCCACGTCGAAGTCCCGCCCGGCGAGTCCCGATTCCGAGAGCATTTGCGCCGCCCGTAGCGGATCGGAATCCGCCAGGACGAGGGCGATGCTGTCGAATGCCAGCGACTTTTCCTCTTCGGATTCGAGCGTTGTCGCCCATTGGATGGCTTCGTCCAGAGCGGCCGCCGCCCGGCGCATGGCGAAGTGTTGGATCAGGCGCTTTTTCTCCTCACTGCCGGGCGCGAGTTGGCGAAATCCTTGCTGCGCGAGTTCCGGATCGAGCTCAAGAGCATTCCAAATCACTTCTTCCAGCGCCTTGTTCCGCGCCTCCGGGGACTCGATTTCTCCGGCGGATTCCAGATTTTCCCGCAACTGTTCCGGTGAGACCGGTTGCTCTTCGCGGGCTGAGCGGTCGAGCTTGGTGACGCGCGGCGGCGGGACCTGTTTTTCGGGTGGCACTGCGGCTTCTTCGCGGGGTTTCTCGCAGCAGACGAGGAGCAATCCGAGCCAGAATGGTGAATAAAATCGGATTTTCATGATATTCTCATCCCACGAAGAGGTTCGTCGTTTATGCCTTCCGGTTGGGATTTCCAAGCTGATATCGCGGCTAAGCCAGTTCAACTGGTGCGAAAGTGCTCCCATCCCCCGGTCAGGGACTCGCCCGCTGGGATTTCCACCATTTCGCCGATGCGGGTGAGGCGCAGTTCCGGAAAGCGGTGGGACCATGCCGCGAGCAGCGCGGAGACCCGGGTGGCCTGGATGGCAAAAAGAATTTCGTAGTCCTCGCCATCGCCCAGAGCCTCTCCCGGCGAGCAACCGGACGTCAGCGGAAGCGCGGGGCGATCCAGTCGGAAGCCACAGCCGGATGCGGCGGCGAGACGGGGAAGATCCTTCGCCAGCCCGTCGGAAAGATCCATCATGGCGGCGGGTTTGTAATGGGAAACGAGCCAGTCCGACTCCACCACGCGCGGGGTGAAATCGAGGTGCCTACCCCGGATGGAGCCGCCGAGCGTGCCGGTGACGAAGAGCGCGTCGCCGGGACGCGCGGTGGAGCGGAGGACCAGGTGCTCGCGGCGCACACGCCCGGTGGCGGCGATGGAAATCACGGCAGCGGAGCCCTCGGGCACGCTGGAGGTTTCCCCGCCGGCGAGCAGGCCGCCGAATTTTTCCAGGCAATCCCCGATGCCGCGGTAGAGGTCTTCCACCCAGGAGACGGCGGTTTCCGGCGGAAGTGCGAGGGTGATGAGGAAATGCTCGGGATGCCCGCCCATCGCGGCGAAGTCCGAGACGACGCGGGCGGCGGCCTTCCAGCCGACGGCCCGTGCGGGCGTGCCCGGAAGGAAGTGGATGCGGGCGACGAGTGCGTCGGTTTTGAAAAGAAGCAGGACCGGAGAGTCGGGCCCGGGATCGATGACCGCGCAGTCGTCCCCCGGTCCGGCGGCGGGATCCGCACTCCGGGGAACCAGCGCGACCAACCGCTCGATCAGGGCGTCCTCGCCGATGTCTTGCAGCGTCTTCATGGAGAAACATCCAGCCCGAGTTGGTAATGGCGGGCGATCATCTGGGTGATGACCGTCGCGCTGTTGAAGCAGAAATGGACGGCGACCGGTGCCCAGATGGAGCCGGTTTTTTCGTAAATGAAGACCAGAACGCAGCCGAAAATGAACAAAGGCAGCAGCGCGGCCAGACTCCCGTGCGCGGCGGCGAACACCATGGCCGAACAAATCCCGGCCACCCATGGTCCGCTGAATTTCTTCGCGACGGGATACAAATACCCGCGGAAGACGATTTCCTCGCACAACGGCGCGGCGACGACCGCGGCAAATCCCATCAGTCCGAGAACCAACGGATCGCTGGATTCCTGCAGCAGCTTGACGGTATCCTGGACTGTCTCGACGCCGAGCGATTCGACCCATTCCATGAAACCCAACGCCTGAAGTCCGCCGAAAAGGACCCACATGAAGACGACTGTCGCCGGCGCGATCAGGAAAACCTTGGGCCACGCCCGCCATTTCAAGCCCAACCATTCTGTCGGCCGGATGCGGTTGCTGACGAAAAACATCACGATCCCGGCGCTGATGAATTGGAACGCGATGGAGGCCATCAACCCGCCGGGATCCAGGACCAAATCGCTTTTTCCCGAAGCCCTCGCGGAGGCGATGGCCAAGCTGAAGAACAACACGAAGACGAACCCGGCTCCGAGCAAGTCGAAAGGCCGGTAAAACCAGGTGGGCACCCGCCCGGACGGAAGGGGAGGCGGCTCGGATGCCCGGGGCGCTTGGTAGGGCGATCCGGCGTCCAGCAGCGTATCCTCCGCCACGGAGATAAGATCCGGTGTCGGCAACAGCTTCTTTTCGAGCAGCTTACGGACACTGGCGGTGATCGCGAAAATCCCGAATGCCATGCAATAAGTGGCGGTGATGACGAGTTCGGTAGGGTCTGACATTTCGGAATGGCCTTGGCGGAAGCCTGCGACGGGTCGTCTCAACCCGCCAATTGAAAATTCATGGTTTTGATGCGAAGAAAGTTTTTAAAATTTGATGATCAACCAAAGCTTGTAATTTTCATGTTTTTAATAAAACTCCCGCATCGCGCAAAAATCATCGCCACCCGTGATTCCCCCGGGAAATCCCTACCGAGCCATATTGCGGCGGGATTACCCCGAACCGTTGATTGCCCTGCTGGCATTCATTCTCGGAATCTGGCTGTGGGACCACTATTTTGGCAAAATTCAAGGATATGCTCCTGGCACTGAGCAAGTTGCGTTGGTGAAAATCGACCGGGACCTACGCCTGGCGGATGCAATGGGGGAGGACCCGGACTGGTTGAAATGGCTGGCCGGCGTGGATGATCCAGCGGCAGTGCGACGGCAGGCCCTGGAGGTTTTTGAAAAACTCTCGGTGGAGAAATCGATCGGCCCGCAAGGTTTGGAGGCGTTTGCCATCATCAAATCCGTCGAGGAAAGCCTGCCGATGCGGGCGACACTCGGCCAGATCCTGTCCGGCGGGATGATTTCCGAGTTCGGGGAAACTTCCAGCAAGCTCGCCAATCACCAGGGGACCTGGTGGCATGCGAAACTGATCGAATTCTGGGAGGAAACCATGCCGCCGGCGGCTACTTGGCGGCAGAGCTACTGGCTGGACGGCATTCGTTTGAAAAACCGTGCGGTGGTGGCGAGATCGATGATCTGGCTGCTCGGGTTCGTCGGTCTGGCATTCATTCCCAGTGCGTTGCGTTGCTTGAGGCGCGGTTTGACGGATAAGCCGCGGGGTTTTGCAAGTGCTTGGACGCCGCCACTCGGGCTGGTCGTCTTCCTCGTGGCGACCTTGGCTTGGATCGGGTTCACCATGACGCTGCAATTCGGAATCGACGCTTTACCCGGGCTCCATCCGATTTTTGGAATTCTGCTGGATTCCGCAGCTCGGGTGCTGCCGACATTGATCGCGCTCAGCCTGCTTTTCAAGCGGCCGGCGCACGCACTCCGGGTGATGGGGTTGGATCAGCCGGTGGGGCTAAAGGTCGTTTTAGGAATGTTTTCGCTGTTGATCGTGGTGGACCAGGTCCTCCGGCGGGCGATGGATGCCGCAGGGGCGAATGAACCGGGAGGCGGACTCAGCGTGGCGGATGCCGGGATCTGGGGGCTGGTTTTCGCGCTGGTCTCAGCCTGTCTGCTGGCTCCGCTCGCCGAGGAGATTCTCTATCGCGGGGTGTTGTTCCGCTCACTGCGGAACCGGCTCGGTGTGCTGCCCGGAGCCGTTCTGGCGGCCGCCATTTTCGCGGTGCTGCACTTCTATGACGGGTATGGCTTGGTGAGCGTGGGGATCTTTGGATTTTCCTGCGCGCTTCTCTATTCGGGAACGGGGGCGCTTTCTACGGTGATCGCACTTCACGTTTTATACAATTTCTCAATCAAGATCCCCGAGTGGGTCGTCTATCACTCCCCGCTTGGCTAAATGAATCCTCTATCATCGATCCGCCTGGTTCCGCATGAAATCGGCGACTTGCGCGAAAAACGGATCAAGAAACCCCCGTGCTTCCGGTGGAATCCCGGTTTCCTCCATGGCGGCGGACATCAACTCCAGCCACCGGTCCCGCTCGGCGATCCCGATTCTGAAAGTGACATGCCGCATTCTCAATCTCGGATGGCCGCGCGTCTCCAAATAACGGGTCGATGCGCCCAAGCGAAACAACAGGAATTCCGCCAGACGTTCCTCCGAACCGTCCCAGTCTTTTTCCGGATACATGGGACCGATGAGGTCGTCCGTCCGGACCCGGCGGTAAAACGCCGCCACCATTTGACGGATGCCGCTTTCCCCACAAATTTCCATCACCGCAGCTTCGTTCATGCTGGAAATTGATTTCGATTTATCCCCCCTCGGGCAAGCTTCGTTTTGCAAGCCGGGGGATCATTCTTCTTGAAATCAAATGTTTATGAAGCTTAGCCTGCGACGCGAACTGTTCCGATCGACTTCTCCATTTTCATGAGCGACTCCCACGAATACGCCGGCTTCGTAGCTCCGGACCCCGCCGATCTCGCTCCCCTTTTCCCGGGATATGAAATCCAAAGCCTCATCGCCACCGGTGGCATGGGTGCGGTCTATTGCGCCGTGCAAAAGTCGCTGGATCGCACCGTCGCGCTGAAAATCCTGCCCATGGAGTTCAGCAAGGACGCCGCCTTCTGTGCCGGCTTTGAAGCGGAAGCCAAGGCGATGGCCCGCTTGAACCACCCCAATCTCATCGGCGTCTTCGACTTCGGCGAGGTGAACGGGATGCTCTACATCGTCATGGAGTTCGTCCCCGGGAAATCCATCTATCACTCGGCCGATGGCATCGCGATCGATCCCAGCGAGGTGATCCGGCTCGTGACCGGCATCTGTCACGGTCTCGCCCACGCCCATGAACACGGCATCATCCATCGCGACATCAAGCCGTCTAACATCCTGCTGGATCTCAACGCCCAGCCGAAGATCGGCGATTTCGGGCTTGCCCGCCCCATTGACCGGAAAATCGAAGAAGGAGAGGAAATTTTCGGGACGCCCCACTACACGGCGCCCGAGGTCGTCGAAGCGCCTCACACGGTGGACTTTCGCGCGGATATTTTTTCGGTCGGCGTGCTGCTGCACGAGCTTCTCACCGGGAAGCTCCCGGCTAACGACCCCCGGCCGGCCTCAGTCATCGCCCATTGCGACATCCGCTTCGACGCCATTATCAAGCGGGCCACCCAGCCGCTGCCCGCTACCCGCTATTCCAGCGCCGCCGAGATCGCCAAGGACCTGCAGGCCATCGCCAAGTCACTCGCAGCGCGCGGACCGCGGACTACTCCCGTCGGCGTCGCCATCCCCCGTCCCGTCACTCCACGCCGCAGCGCTTCCGGCAAACTCACCAAAAAATCCTCCGGCGCGTCATCGGCGTTTCTCGTTCTCGTCGCACTTGCCGCAGGTGCCGCCGCTTATTTTTACTTTTCGAAAAAGCCGGTGGTCCATGTCGTGATGCCCCCCGTGGCCGCTCCTCCCGTAAATCCGCCCGCTGTGGTCCCGGAAAATCCTCCCGAGGCCAATCCCGACGAAGAACCTGGCACTCAGATCCCGCCATCTCCGCCCGTATCCAACACCGATCCCGAACCGGAGGTCGCACCGAAACCCGCCCGCGAATTCGGAACCACCGAGGTCGATCCCGATACTCCGAGATTCGACGTCGATGGATTTTTAGAGCGTGCCAGAAAGATCATGTTGGAACGCGCCAAGCCCTCGATCACCGCTTACGAGAAAAAATTGGAGGACAATGTCGAGGACCTCGGCAGAGACCTTTCACGGGTTCTTCGGAAAGGTTATTACAGTCGGGAGACCGCCCAGAACCTCGTCGATAGAGCCGTGGCGGATTGGAAGCTCGCGGGAAACCACCTTCCCGAGAACATGAACTCCGGCTCATTCCGCATCTACACCTCCGATGCCATCAAGACCTACTCCGAGTATCTTGAAAAACAGGCCGCCTTTGATGAAAAAGTCCAAGCAGAGCTCAAACAGCTTTCTTCGACCTACATCCTGGGCCTTGAAAAGCAAATCGAACGGTTGAAGCCAGACAATGACACGGCCGCGATCGAGCTCATCGAGCGTGAAATCGCAAGGACCAAGCGCGACCCCGGCTACTTCCCTGATCTCATGCTGGATGCCGAATGAGGCCGAGTCGGGCGTGAGGCGGGTGTTTTGAATTTTTCACCCGTCCGGCACACACTTCCACTGGCGGCCCGGTATTTCCTGCTTACCCTCCGGCGTGCCCAAGGTTGACAAGAAATCCACGCCCCGCCCGCCCCAGCCAGCCATATCCCTCCGCGGCTGCCGCCAGCATAATCTCCAAGGCTTGGACCTCGATATCCCGCTCGGGAAGCTCACCGTCGTCACCGGTCCATCCGGCTCCGGTAAATCCTCGCTCGCCTTCCACACCCTCTACGCCGAGGGCCAGCGCCGCTACGTCGAGACGTTTTCACCCTACGTCCGGCAGTTCTTCGACCGCATGGACAAGCCCGCCGTCGATCACATCGAAGGCATCCCGCCGGCCATCGCCATCGAGCAGAAAAACCACGTCCGCACCACCCGCTCCACCGTCGGCACCCTCACCGAGATCAACGATTACCTCAAGCTGCTCTTCGCCCGCCTTGCCATCGGATACGACCCGCACACCGGCGAGATCATCCAGCCCGACTCCCCGGAATCCGCCGCCGCCTGGGCCACCGAAAACCTCGCGGGAAAGTCCTTGTTAATAACCTTCCCCATCCCGGTTCCTCCAGACACCCAAGCTGCGGAACTCTTCCTCTTTCTCAATCAGCAGGGTTACCTCCGCATCCTCCACGACGGAAACGTTCTCCGCACCGACGAACCGTCGCCTCCTGGAATCTCAAATCTCAAATCTCAAATCTTCATCGTCCAGGACCGGCTCACCCTAACGCCTGAAAACCACCTCCGCCTTCTCGAAGCCCTTGAAGCCGCCTTCACCCTCGGTAAAGGCCACGCCACCATTGTCTCCACTTCTTCCTTCGATGTTCAGCGTTCTTTCTCCACCACCTGGACCAACCCCAAAACCGGTTTCACCCTCCGCAAGCCCACCGCCGCCCTCTTCTCCTTCAACTCTCCGTTAGGAGCCTGCCCGAAATGCCGCGGCTTCGGCCGCATCATCGGCATCGACCTCGAAAAAGCCGTCCCCGACAAATCCCTCTCCATCGCCCAAGGTGCCATCAAACCCTTCCAAGGCGAGCGCGGCGACGAATGCCAGCGCGACCTCGTTAGAAACTGCAAGGAGCGCGACATCGATATCAAGAGCCCCTTCGAAGACCTTTCCGAAGACGAGCAGGAATGGATCTACTACGGCGACCGCAAGACCGACGACCTCACCCCGGACGAACTCGAAGACCTCTGGCAATCCGGCGACTGGTATGGCGTTAAAGGCTTCTTCGACTGGATGGAAACCAAGGCCTACAAGATGCACGTCCGCGTCTTCCTGTCCCGCTACCGCTCCTACACCACCTGCTCCGCCTGCCGCGGCAAACGCCTCCAGCCCGAGTCCCTCTGCTTCAAAGTCAGCGGCAGAACACTCCCGGACCTGTGGGCCCTCCCGATCGCCGAACTCCTGCCATTTATTTCCACTCTCAAACATGAAATCTCCAGCCGCCCGGCCGATGCGACGCTGGACCTCGTCGTCACGGAAATCGAGTCACGGCTCAGCTACCTCGACCAAGTCGGCCTCGGTTACCTCACCCTCGACCGCACCACCCGCACTCTCTCCGGCGGCGAGGTCGAGCGTGTGAACCTCACTACCTGCCTCGGTGCCGCGCTCACCGGCACCCTCTTCGTCCTCGACGAGCCCACCGTCGGCCTTCACCCGCGCGACATCGACCGCCTCGTCGGCGTCATGCACGGCCTCCGCGACAAGGGCAACACCCTCGTCGTCGTCGAGCACGAGCAAACCGTCATGCTCGCCGCCGACCACCTCGTGGACCTCGGCCCCGGCGCCGGTTCCTTCGGCGGCACCCTCATCTATCAAGGCTCGCCCACGGGTAAAAAGTCTCAAATCTCAAATCTCAAATCTCAAATTCCCGGCGGCACTCTCCCCTGGCTCGACGGCACCAAATCCATCGCCATCCCCGCCACCCGCCGCAAGCCCACCAAACAACTCCTCTCCATCCGCGGAGCCACCCGCCACAACCTCAAAAAACTCGACGTCGATCTCCCGCTCGGCCTCTTCACCGTGCTCACCGGCGTCTCCGGATCCGGGAAATCCACCTTCGCCCACGACGTCCTCTATCTGAACCTCGCCCGCAAGCTCGGCCAGGAAGCCGAGGGCGACGCCGCTCCCATCAAGGAGCTCAAAGGCTCCCAGCACCTCGGCGGTGTCGAGCTCGTCGATCAAACCGCCGTCGCCCGCACCCCGCGCTCCACGCCCGCTGTTTTCCTCGGCGCCTTCGATCCCATCCGCCAGCTCTTCGCCTGCACTCCCGAGGCCAAGGCCCGCGAACTAACCACCGGCTTCTTCTCCTTCAACTCCGGTGCCGGCCGATGCGACCGCTGTGCTGGAAATGGTTTCGAAAAAGTCGAAATGCAGTTCCTCTCCGACCTCTACGTCACCTGCCCCGACTGCAACGGAAAACGCTACAAATCCTCCACCCTCGACTTCCACTACCTCGGGAAATCCATCTACGACATCCTCGACCTAACCGTAGTCGACGCCGTCGCATTTTATTCGAAAACCGCCGGACTGCCGCCCGCCCACGCCAAGCGCCACCAGCAGATCATCAAGCTTCTCGATCCGCTCGTCCAAGTCGGCCTCGGCTACCTCAAACTCGGCCAACCCCTCAACACCCTCTCCGGCGGCGAAGCCCAGCGTCTCAAACTC
>JBIHZT010000022.1:0-13941 GCA_044240265.1 Luteolibacter sp.
CATTTCCGCGCTGAAAGGCGATCCCGCGTCGGTGGAGGCCCGCAGCCTGGTGGAAACCATCCTCGGCGAGACGACTTGGAACCTGCCGACACTCACCCTCAGGCATCCGATGCCGGTGGACCAGATCGCCTTCGCCGCACCTTCGTCGCTTTGGGTGAGCCTTTCAGGAAAAAGCAACACGACCCTCCGCTGGAATTTGGACACACCGCAAATCGGAAGCGTCCTGTTTCCCACCGGCGGCAGCGACACGCGCAGCCTGATATTCGACCCGACCTACCAGTCCGTCGTCGTCGAACGCAATTCAGTAACATTACTGTGCAACGCTCTGACGCTGAAGCCAATCCGTGACCTCGGCGCGCTGCCGGACGACCTCACGCCGTCGGCGGTCGTCGTTTTCACCCCGGACGGCTTGTTGATGGCGCACCCCACCTTCGCCTCCAATACGGATCGCTCGCTGGTCTGGCGGATCCGGGACAACGCGTCCGGGGAAATCATCCGGACCTCCGAGCCGATCGCAGCCGCAGGCCCGCGTCCGCTGGCAGCGTTTCTTGATCGCGAACGACTGCGCGTGCTAGCCACCGATGGAAGTCTCCTGGAAATTCCCGTATCACCCGTCGATCCAATCCTATCGACCCCCATGACGGAGCCTGTAAAGCTCCTGCAAGCGCAGTTCTCGGCGAACGGAAACGCCGTCCTAGCTCTTCAGGACATGGGCCCCCACCTATCGCCGAGCCAGTCGATCATATCCTACGGAGGCGATGATGACTCATCGTTGGAAACGGACGCTTTAATCAAGCGATTCCCATGGAACCGTCACCCCAACATCTGGACCGGCATCATGAAGAATTCGGAGCACCAGCCCTTCATGGTCGAGGGTAATCTGGTGAAAATCCTCACCACCCCGCATTCTCCCATCGACAGCGCATCCCCAGTGAGCGCCATCGCCTTCGATGCAAAAAACGCAGTGGTCGGCGGGGAGGACGGCACCGTGACCGTGCACCGGTTACTGCCTTTGCCCGTTCCAGACCCTGCGGAACAGGCACCGGGCATCATCGACAAACAGTCGTTGGAATCGCTTGAAAACCTCGGTCACGCGCTGACCGGTTGCCGTTACGACGAAACCGCGCGCACATTCACGCGCCTTGAGCCGGGAGAGCGTCACAGCACCTTCGACAAGTGCGATTTCAATGCGATCATGGCCATTTTCCCTCAGCTGGATTTCTCCCCGTTGATCGCGGAATTCAAGGCCACGTCCTGCCGCACGGCGGAAGCAGCCGCGTTCCAACCTCTGGCTGATCGTCTTGCCCAAGCCGCTCCGATGGGGAAATCGACGCCCGGCCTGGCGGAGGTGAAAGACGCCTTCGCCTCCAATGACCCGGCCAGGATCACCGCCGTCATTCAAACGGCCGGCAGCAAGGGCGCCGTGATGGCCTCTGCGCTTGCGCTTGCGTTGAAGTCTGAGCACCCCGAGTGGATCGTTGCCTGCCTTTCTCAAGCAGCCGACCTCCCGCCGCTGCTCCGCCGCATCGCGGTGTCGCGAATCGCCTGGCTGCAAGGTCGCAAGGCGGACGCCTTGTCCAGCTGGTCCGAGGTTTTCCCCGATCTGTGGCAAGTCCGGCTGCGCGAGGATTGGAGCGGTTGGGAACAAGCGGACTTCAAGCCCGCGCTCGACAATCTCGGACAATGCGTGCGCGACGAGCTTGCCGCGATCCGGATTCCCGCAGACTCGACGCCCGGGCAACGGCGGGCGGTCGCAGATCGCCTCGCCGATGCGGCGACCATCGCGGCAGTTGGAAAACCTCGTTTCGCGGCAGCCTGCCTGGAGGTGGCCCTGGCGTTTTCCGCCCACAAGGAGGAGTTTGAAACCACGTCCCGACTCGCCCGCACCGCCCGCAATCTCGGAGCGCCACCGGAGCCCTGTCTGCGGACGGAGGCGCTGGCCCTCACGGCCATGAGCGACTTTCAAAACGCCGGCTCCCGCTGGGTCGAGCTCATCACCGAGTATCCGGTGGAAGCCCATTTGCCCGGTGACTACGCCGAGGCCGCCTACACCTCCTTCGAAAACGGCGATCCACAACAGGCCATCGAGATCCTCAACACCGGCATCCGTCATTTCCCCAAGGACGTAAACTTCGCGATCCGGGCCGGCTGGGTCGCGCTGCTCACAGGAAATTACGAACGCGCCTACAAATACCTTCTCGCGGGCAAACGCATCGGCTTCCCATCCGACAAGCTCGAAAACGCCACCGCCCTGCTCACCATCGCCGCCGCACAAACAGGCGCGACGGATGAGGCGACGGCCAGCTTCGAAGACTTGGTCGCCATCGACCCAGCATGGGAGGATCCCGCCACGCTCGACACCCTCGACTGGCCGGAAGAACTGAAGAGCGTGCTCAGGGAATTCACCCTGGTCGCCCTCACGCCAGATCTTTTACCTGAACTTGCGCCCACCAATCCTTGAACGTGCCGATGAAGACGTTGTGGTCCGCATCCACCTGATAGGCATCGTGATCCTCGATGTTCTTGAACTGCATCGTCAGCGCGTAGTCCCATGACTGGTCGATGACCGGGCGCGGCACCACCTTGGCGGGCACGGCCCAGCGGCCACCGGCCACCAGCCCGATCTCAAACAACGCCGCGAGTCCCTGCTCGAAGATCGCGCGGTCCACGTCATTTTGATATTCTTCCTTCAGCCAGAAATAAACATGATGGTCCATGGCGTAGGGAGATAAAGTTCCCGGGCGACCACCGCAAGCCCATATCCGACTGAAACGCTTGCCATGATCCGCGCGCTTTTATTTCCCATCGCCCTCGGAGTTTCCCTATCCGCCCAGGAGACTCCGCGGCAGACGACGGAGGCCCGGCTCTGGCTGCAGGTGCCCGCCGGGCAGCCCCCCCTGCGCGATATCCGGGTTTCCTCCGGCAGCGCCACACCGGCCCCGTGGGAAAAGGATCCCGCCGTCCGCGAGCGACAGATCGACATCATTTTCCCCGTCACCTGGTGGGCCTGGCGCGAGATCACCGTCAGCTTCACGCCGGCCGGGGACGGCAGCGTGGACTTGTCACTCAACGGTCCGTGGGAAGAGGAAAAAAACGACGTCTCATTCCGCAAGGAAGTCCTCTGGGACGAGCTCAGCGCACAAGGGACCACCCTCGAAAACGGCGGCTTCGAGTCGCAATCCGGCGGCAAGCCCGATGCATGGAAGCCCGTTTACCGCGACTACCTCACCGCCGACGTCTGGCCACTCGCAGGTGCCGCACCCCTCCAAGGGAAATCCCTCGCCGCCACCTGGCAGGGCCGCCCACTTACCCAGACTTTGAAAGTAAAAGCCGGCCAGACCGTCACCCTCAAGCTCCATGCCAAGGCCGCCCCCCTCCCCGGCTTCGCACCGCCACGGCGACTCGGCCAGGAGACACCCGCCCACCGCGCCGCCGCCGGAATCAAGCGCGGCGTCAACCTCGGCAACTGCTGGGATGCGCCACCACCCTACTCATGGGCATCCGCTACACACCCGCCGACATCGACCGCATCGCCGCCGAGGGCTTCGACCACATCCGCGTCCCGGTGGCGTGGCATTTCCATCTGAAACCAGGACTTAACGACCTGAAAATCGATCCCGCGCTCATCGCCGATCTCGAACCGGTCCTCCGCCGGGCGCTGGAGAAAAAACTGCACGTCCTGCTCGACTGGCACCATTTCCACGACCTAACCACCGACCCGCCGGCCCACCGCGCCCGCTTCATCGCAGCCTGGGAGACCATCGCCCGCCATTTCAAATCATGGCCGCCGGAACTTTTCCTCGAACTGCTCAACGAGCCGCGCGACGCCCTCACCACCGAGGCCGCAAATCCCCTCTACGCGGAGACCATCACCGCTATCCGCCGCATCGACCCGCAGCGCGTCATCCTCGTCAGCCCGGGGAAATGGGGTGACATCCGCGAGCTCGACAAGCTCCGCCTGCCCGATGGCGACGATCGCCTCATCGTCACCGTCCATTGTTACGAGCCGTTCTATTTCACCCATCAGGGAGCCGGCTGGGTCCAGCTCCGCAGGCTGCGCGGGATCGTCTATCCGGGACCGCCGGCCACCCCGTTCACCCTCCCGGAATCCCTCAGGGACCAATCCGGCGTCCGCAGCTTCATCGAGGGCTACAACACGCTTCCTGCGGAGAAAAACCCTTGCTCCGCCAGACCCGTCCGCGACTTGCTGGACCTCGCCCGCGACTGGTCCGCCCACTTCGGCAGGCCAGTGCATCTCGGCGAGTTCGGCAGCCACGACATCGGGGACCAAGCCAGCCGCACCCGCTATGCCCGCGACGTGAGAACTCTTGCGGAAGCCCGCGACATTCCTTGGACGCTGTGGGATTGGAAGGCCTCCTTCGGCTACTGGGACAGCACCGCCAACCTGCCGCTTTTCAAGTCAGGTTTGTTCGATTGATCCTCCCGAACCCCTGAGGGTCCTGTTTGTAAGCCTCCACGCAGGCACGGCAAATGCAGAATTTCCGGTCATCCGGAAGCATCTCTATCAGCTCCATGGGAATCTCGATTCCACCACACCAGCAGCCGCCGGGATCGGCCACCCCGCACCGGTTCGGGCTGGCGCAAAACGGACAAAGATCTTTGCGGACTGGATGGGACATTCTTTGAGAGACAGGTTGGAATCCCCGGCAGCATAAATTCCACTTTCCAAGGGATCAAACCTCACGTCACCCGTTTGCGATGAAATTTCGAGTCACCGCCATCCGCCTGCCAGCGACTACCCGCCGAACTGCCGGCCCTCGCCCTCCCCCCCCTTTTGCCAACAGCCTGACTTGCCCCTGAAACCAACAAGCAGCCACCACCATCGGAAACCCGTCAGAAGTTCACGGTTTACCGCGCTCCGCATGCATCGCTCCCCCCAAGACCGGTTAGACCGGACGCGGCGCGACGGGCACCTGGCGCGGCTTGACCTGCTCCACAAACCCGGCTTCCCCACCAGCCCACATCCAGATTTCGTTTGCCGTCGCCATCCCCGCCCGTAAGATCCGCGCCAAGCCTATGTTCCGCCTGTTCTTCCCGTTCATCCTGCTCGCGCTGGCCGTCCCCTCGCTGCTCGCACAAAGCCCTTCCCTGCCCTCGGACGTTTACCGCTCCGTGCTGCGCATCGAGGCCGCCACCCAGGTGCCCGACTATCAGACACCGTGGAATTCCGGACGTTTCGGCGGCGGCATCGGCACCGGATTCATCATTGGAAAAAACAAGATCCTCACCAACGCCCACGTCGTCTCCAACAGCCGCCGCCTGCTGATCACCGTTTACGGCAGCCCGAAAAAGTATCCGGCCAAGGTTGAGTTCATCGCCCATGACTGCGACCTCGCCCTGCTTTCGGTCGAGGACTTCAAGGACTTTGAATCATTCCCGGTCTTCGAATTCGGAAACGTCCCCAGTCTCGAATCCCAAGTCCGCGTCATCGGCTACCCGGTCGGCGGCGAGCGCCTGTCGGTCACCCGCGGCGTCGTCTCGCGCATCGATTTCCAACCCTATTCCCACTCCCGCGCCGACTCGCACCTGGTCGTCCAGATCGATGCCGCCATCAACCCCGGCAACTCCGGCGGCCCGGTCGTCCAGGACAACAAGGTCGTCGGCGTGGCGTTCCAAGGCCTCCGCCAGGCGGACAACACCGGCTATATCATCCCCACCCCGGTCGTCCGGCGCTTCCTCAAGGACGTCGAGGACGGCACCTACGACAACTACGCCGACCTCGGCATCACCGACTTCCCGCTCCACAATCCCGCCATGCGCAAGGCACTCGGGCTACCTAACGACGGCAACGGCGTGCTCGTCAGCAATGTCATTCCCACCAGTTCCTGCGACGGCTTCCTCAAGCCCGGCGACATCCTCATGTCCCTCGACGGCAAGCCCGTGGACAGCGCCGGCATGATCACCATCGACGGCGAAACCGTGAACCTCAACGAGATCGTCGAGCGTAAATTCGCCGGAGACAAGGTCGCCGTCCGATTCCTCCGCGCGGGCGCGTGGAACGATGTCGATATCGTCCTCAAGCCGCTCAACTGGTCCCGCATGTATTCCGTGCAGTATGAGAAAAAGCCGCGCTACGTCGTCTTTGCCGGTCTCGTTTTCCAACCGCTGGATACCAATCTCTTCGCCACCTCCAAGTTCGAAGACGTCACCCTGCGCCGCCTCTACACCGACTACGTGCCAAAGGGGTTGTTTGAAAAACACAAGGACATCGTCGTCCTCACCCGCATCGAGAGCGATCCGGTGACCAGCCGGCTCACCGACTTCGCCGGCTTCGCAGTGGACAAGATCAACGGCGTCGAAGTCCGCGACCTTGCCCAAGCGCGCGAACTCCTCTATCCGGAAAAGCCGCCCGAGTTCTTCGTCATCGAGCTCTTCGGCGCCCCGCGTCCGGTCGTGATTCCATCCGCCATGGTCGCGGAGGCGAACAAGCGCATGCAGGAAAACGGCATCGACCGCCTGGAAAACCTCGAAGACTGAGCCATGCCTCGCGTCGGCATCGCCCTCGGCTCGAATCTCGGAGACCGCAGCGCCAACCTTCAGGCCGCGCGTGACCGCCTGCGGGAAATCGCCACGCCGGGCGAGCCATTCCTATGCGCCTCCATCTATCAGACAGAGCCGCTGCTCTGCCCGCCCGGCTCGCCGATTTTTCACAACTCGGTGGTGGAAATCAGCTGGGAAGGCGACCCCTTCGCGCTGCTGGAGCTCACCCAGTCCATCGAAAAACATCTCGGCCGCGCCGGTTCCCCAGAGCGCAACGCCCCGCGCCTCATCGATGTGGATTTACTCTACTTCGGCGATCAAACCATCGACACCGAGGCCCTGGTCCTCCCCCACCCGCGCCTCGGCGAGCGGCGGTTCGTGTTGCAACCACTGGCCGAGATCCGCCCCGGACTGGTCCTTCCCGGACACCACCACAGCATCGCGCAACTGCTGGATCTACTCGCGTCCGACGAGCCGCCGCCGGTCCACCTTCAAAAGTAGTCCGGGAATTCAATCCGTTCTTCCCAACCGACCGCCCTCGGATATTCCTTTCCCACCATGACCAAAAACCTTCCCACCATCCTCGCCGCCGCCCTCTTCGGAATGATCCCGATCCAGGCGGCGGAACACCCGGACTCCGCCGCCTGGAAAGACCTCATCGCAAAGGATTTCTCCAATTGTGTCGAAACCGGCCACTGGGCGATGGAGGGCGACACCTTGGTGGCCAAGGACCACCATACCCTCTGGACCAAGGAATCTTACGGCGACTTCATCCTCGATCTCGAATTCAAGGTCGCCAAAGAATCCAACAGCGGCGTCTTCCTGCGGTCCAGCGACATCAAAAACGTCCTCAAAGCCCTCGAAATCCAGGTCCACGACTCCACCGACGGCACCAAATACGGCATGGTCGGCGCGATCTACGACGCCATGCCCCCGACGAAGAGCGCCGCCAAACCGATCGGCGAGTGGAACCGCATGACCATCACCTGTCAGGACAGCAAAATCACCGTCATTCTCAACACCGAGGAAATCATCAAGGCGGACCTCAACGATTGGCCCGAAGCGAAGAAGAACCCCGATGGCACGGCTAACAAATTTCCCGTGGCGCTCAAGGACTATGCCCGCAAGGGGCCCATCGGCTTCCAAGGCCTGCACGGCAAGGCACTGGCCCCCGTGTGGTATCGCAACGTGAAAATCAAGCCGCTCGAGTGAGAGCAAACGTCAGTTAGCCATTCCCGCGCAGTTGCAAGTCGCGACAGGCCAGCAACTGCGCCGCAATGCTGATGGCGATTTCCGCAGGATCGTTCCCGCCCAGGGGAAGTCCCGCGGGGCAGAGGATTTTCTCCAACAGCTCCGGGCCAAAACCGTCCTCCCCGAGTTCCCGCAACAAAACCGCGCGTTTCGATGCGCTGCCGATCACGCAGAGAAATGGGATCTCCGGAAAACGCCGTAGCGCCTCGCGCAAGACCGGACGATCACTCGCGTGTCCCTTGGTGATGGAGACCACAAACGACCGGATGGTTAGAAATTCCGCGCCATCCTCGAAGGATTCCACCAGTTGGAGCTTCACATTCGGATGTTTTGAAAATTTCTCCAGCCTGTCCGCCCGCTTGTCGCACACGTCGATCCGGCAGGACAGGGTCGCGAGAACCGGCCCCAGCGCTTGAGAAACATGACCTGCGCCAAAAACCGCGATCCGCCACGACTCGGTCGCGGTGATTCGTTCAAACAGAAACGCCATCTCACCGCCGCAGGTCATGCCGATGTCGAGCTGGAGATTCTTGAGGCCATCGACAAGCGGCTCGAACATTCCCGCGATCAGGAGATTTCCGAAGCCTGGAATCAAATCCACCAGATCGCCCGGCTGCGACTGGAAGACGCCGTCCAAGAGTATCAATAGGCGCTCTCCGTTTCACTTCATTCCCCCAAGCGCTTTCACCAGTTTCGCCACTTCAGGCCGGCGTTCCGCCACTTTTCGGTTCCATCCGAGTTGCAACGTGCGTCTGAGTTTTTCCAAACCGGATAGTTCCAAACTGGCTGATTGACGGTCTAAAGCGCAATGCCTCTAAAGAAGTTCCAACTCAATCCTCCATCTGTTCCAACAGCAACTTCAGGATCTTCCGCGCGGAATCCGGGATAACGGTGCCGGGGCCGAAGATGGCGGCGGCTCCATTCTGATAGAGAAAATCGTAATCCTGCGCGGGAATCACTCCGCCGCAGACGACCATGATGTCCTCGCGGCCGAGTTTTTTCAGCTCGGCCATGAGCTGCGGCAGCAAGGTCTTGTGACCGGCGGCGAGCGAACTCATCGCCACGATGTGCACGTCGTTCTCCACCGCTTGCTTCGCGGTTTCCGCCGGAGTCTGGAACAGCGGGCCGATGTCCACGTCGAAGCCCATGTCGGCGTAGGCGGTGGAAACCACCTTGGCCCCGCGGTCGTGGCCGTCCTGGCCCATTTTGGCGACCATCAGACGCGGGCGGCGGCCCTCGGCGGCTTCGAATTGTTTGATGAGATCCGGAATGTCCTTCATGTCGCCCTGGTTGTTGAATTCCTTACCATAGACACCGGAAATGGAGCGGATGACCGCCTTGTAGCGGCCAAAGTGTTTCTCCATGGCGTCGGAAATTTCTCCCAGAGAGGCACGGGCTTGCGCGCACTCGATGGCGAGCGCGAGTAGATTCCCCTCCCCTCCTCCGGCGCAATCGCAGAGTGCCTGGAGCGTGGCCTGGCACTTCGCCTCGTCGCGCTCGGCGCGGAGTTTCTTGAGCCGCTCGATCTGGGAAAGCCTAACTGCGGTGTTGTCCACGTCGAGGATGTCGATGGGGTCTTCCTTCGCGAGGCGGTATTTGTTCACGCCGACGATGGTTTCCTCCCCGGAGTCGATGCGCGCCTGGCGGCGGGCGGACGCTTCCTCGATGCGCATTTTCGGGATCCCGGCTTCGACCGCCTTGGACATACCACCGAGCTCGGCGGCTTCCATGATGTGCGCCCAGGCCCGGTGGATGAGCTCGTGGGTGAGGGATTCCAGATAGTAGGAACCGCCCCATGGGTCGAGCACGCGGCAGATGGACGTTTCATCCTGGAGGAAAATCTGCGTGTTCCGCGCGATGCGGGCGGAGAAATCCGTGGGCAGCGCGATGGCCTCGTCGAGCGCGTTGGTATGCAGCGACTGGGTGTGGCCGAGCGTGGCGGCCATCGCCTCGATGCAAGTGCGCGAGATGTTATTGAAAGGATCCTGCTCGGTGAGCGACCAGCCGGACGTCTGTGAGTGCGTGCGCAGCGCGAGTGATTTTGGATTCTTCGGGTTGAAGGTTTTCACGATCTTCGCCCACAGCACGCGGGCGGCGCGCATTTTCGCGACCTCCATGAAGTGATTTTTCCCCTGCGCCCAGAAGAACGAGAGCCGCGGCGCAAAGGCGTCGATGTCGATGCCCGCCGCGATGCCGGTGCGGAGGTATTCCCAACCGTCGGCGAGCGTGTAGGCCATTTCCAGGTCGGCGGTGGCACCGGCTTCCTGCATGTGATAGCCGGAGATGGAAATGGAGTTGAACTTCGGCATCTTCTGCGAGGTGAACTCGAAGATGTCGGCGATGATCTTCATCGAGGGCTCCGGCGGATAGATGTAGGTGTTCCGCACCATGTATTCCTTGAGGATGTCATTCTGGATGGTGCCCGCGAGCTGGTCCAGGGTCGCGCCCTGCTCCAGTGCGGTGACAATGTAAAACGCGAGGATGGGCAGCACTGCGCCGTTCATGGTCATGGAGACGGAAACCTTGTCGAGCGGGATGCTGTCGAAGAGCACCTTCATATCCAGGATGGAATCGATGGCGACACCGGCCTTGCCGACATCGCCGACAACGCGCTCGTGGTCCGAGTCATAGCCGCGGTGCGTCGCGAGGTCGAAGGCGACGGACAGGCCTTTTTGGCCGGCCGCGAGGTTGCGCCGATAGAACGCGTTCGACTCCTCGGCGGTGGAGAATCCCGCGTATTGGCGGATGGTCCACGGCTGGAAGCAATACATCGTGGCGTAAGGGCCGCGCAGGAATGGCGCGATGCCGGCCTGGTATTTCAAGTGCTCCATGCCCGCGATGTCGTCTTCCGTGTAGAGCGGCTTGACGGGGATTTTTTCCATGGTGTCCCAGACGATCTCGCCGATGGGCTTGCCAAGGTCTTTTTCAAGTGCCTTGGCCCACTGGTCATAACCGGTCTTGGACGGCGCGGCGGTGTAGGGAATGTCTGCGAATGTTGGACGGCTCATGGGAAGAGGATTTGAAATTTGAAATTTGAGATTTCAGAGAACTCCGGATTTTTTGAGGAGCTGCTCGTTGAGCTCGTAGTTGTTGCTGCGGACGTTGACGAAATCATCAACGCCGGCGGCTCGCCAGGCGGCTTCGTTTTCGCCGGGGGCACCGGCGACCAGCAGGGTTACATCCGGCCGGGCGGCTTTCACGGCGGTTGCGAGCGGGGCGACGGTTTCCTGATAGGTGGCGTCGTCGGATGTGATGACGGCGATGCCGGCCTTGCTGGCGGTGAGCGCCTTCACGGCTTCCCCGATGCTTGGGAAATCACGCGCGCCATCGATGACGAATCCGGCGGCTTCGAAGAACGAGGCGGTCCAGTCGGCCCGCAGGCGGTAGCGGCCGGACGGTCCCATGTTCAACTGAAGGATGCCGGGAGCAGCCCCAGTTTTCACCGCAAACGCGGCGGACGCATCGCGCAGCGCCTCGTATTCCTCGGCGGCACGGTGGGCGGGAAGCGCGGTGACGGTGGGCGCGCCTTCGCCGTTAGTGAGGCCGGTGGCGATGGCGATGGAAACCTTGCCAGCACCGTTCTTCGCGGCGGCGATCGCCTGCTCGACCATCGACGCATCCGCGGAAGCGGTGACGGCGGCGGGTTCCGGCGTGCTTGGCGGGGTCTTGGCCGCCTTGCACTCAGGCGTGAGGACCACGAGCTTTTTGCCTTTCAAATCCGGATACATGTTAGCACCGACGATCTTGTCCTTGCGGCGGCGGATGTTCTGGAACTTCGCCTTGCAGACGGCTTCCACCGACTGTTGGACGGATCCGTTTTCGAGACAGACGAGCATGCCGCCTTGTTTCTCGATGCCTTGGAAAACCTCCCAGCTCTTGGCGGCGATCTGGTCGGTGAGCCACTCGATGTAGGTCGAGCCGCCGGCGGGATCGATGACGTGGTCGAGTCCGCATTCCTCGCGGAGGATGGTGTGGATGTTGCGGGCGATGCGGCGTGAGAACTCATCGGTCTTGCCGGAAATCTCATCAAAGGGACCGATGTGCATGCTGTCCACACCACCGACGACGGCGGCGAAGGCTTCCGCGGTGACGCGCAGCATGTTGGTGTGGGCGTCGTAGGTGGTCTTGTTCCACTTGGAGGTGCAGGCGTGGATGTGGACCGACGCGTTTTCCACGCCGTAAGCGGCAGCAACCTTGCTCCAAAGCCAGCGTGCGGCGCGGATCTTGGAGATTTCCATGAAATAGTCCGAACCCACCGCGAGGCGGATGCGGACGTGCGGCAGGACGCTCTCGGGTGATAGCCCGCGGGCCTTCATTTCCTCGAGGTAACAGACGAGCGTGGCGACGATGTAACCGAGCTCCTGCGTGGCGGTGGCGCCGGCGTTGTGATAGACATCGCCCTTGATGGTGATGGTGCGGAGCTGCGGGGCGTTTTTGATCGCGTAGTCCGTGAGCGCGGCCATGTGGTCGAAACGGGTCTTGAGCGACTGATGAAGCGCGCCCTTCGCGACGAGTTCGCCCAGCGGATCATTCTCAAATCCACCGCGAAGCTGTGAGACGGGAACTCCGAGCTGCCCGGCGGCGGCGATGACGAGAGCGGCGACGGGCACGCTGGACGGGCCGGTCTGCCAGTAGGTGGAGACGGCATCGACGGCGACACCGGCGAGCGCGGTTTTCACATCGTCCACGGTGAGGAGGGCGACGCCGCCCTTGCAACACTCCGCCTGGCCGCAGCCGACGGCGATGTTCAACTCGCTTTGTCCGCCGTTGAGGCCTTCATGGATCATCGAGTTGAGCTCCACGGGACTGCCCGCCTTGAGTTCCTGCGAGACTTCCCATCCGGCCTTGAGGAAACCTTCCGCATGGCTGCCACGGACGAGCGAGCCCGCGCCGGGTAGATCCTTGCGTGATTCCAGACCGGCAATGTCCTCGCGCCGATAGATCGGCTGGATGGTGATGTCCTCGTAAGTCTTGCTAACCAGGAGTTTCTCAAAGGGCGCGCCCTTGAGCAGGGCCACCGCGGCGGCGTGCCATTGGTCGTAGGTGTGTTCCGGGAATTCGGTGAGGAGTTGTTCCATGGTGGGATCTAAAATTTGAGATTTGAGATTTGAGATTCAGAACTTGGCATTCCGCATGTCGCCGGTCTCGAGGAAACATTCGTGGAAGGCGAAGGCGGAGCGGAACGATTGCGGGGTGTGCCCGCGCTCAGTGAGTTTGAAGTAAGTCCAGAGCAGATCCTGATAGGAAGGGTCCACGCAGTTCCTGATGATGGTGGAGGCGCGTTCCCGCGGATCCTTGCCGCGCAGGTCGGCGACGCCGTGTTCCGTGACGAGCACTTGCACGGAGTGCTCGCTGTGGTCCATGTGCGAGCACATCGGCACGATGGCGGAGATGTTGCCGTTCTTGGCGGTGGACGGGCAGGTGAAGATGGAGATGTAGGCATTCCGGGTGAAATCGCCGGAGCCGCCGATGCCGTTCATCATCTTCTGGCCAAGCACGTGGGTGCTGTTGATGTTGCCGAAAATATCAGCCTCCAACGCGGTATTGATGGACACGATGCCGATGCGGCGGACGATTTCCGGGTTGTTGGCGATTTCCTGCGGGCGGAGCAGCAGGCGGCCGCGGTAGCTTTCGAGATTGTCATAAATCCCCTGAAGCACCGGATCTGTCAGAGTGAGGGAGACGCCGCTCACGAACGAGCAGCGGTCCTGATTGATCAGCTCGATGACGGAATCCTGGATGACCTCGGTATACATCTGGAAGCGCGGGATCTCGGGGTGGTCGCCCATCGCCGAGAGCACGGCGTTGGCCACATTTCCGACGCCAGACTGGATGGGCAGGAACTCCTTGGGGATGTGCCCGTTCCTCAACTCGGCCGCTAGAAATTCCGCGACGTGGCGGCCGATGCGGGTGGTGACGTCGGTGACAGGAGAGAAGTCCTTGACCTCGTCCTTGCGGTTCGAATGGACGACGCCGACGATTTTCTTGGGATCGACCCAGACGCGCTGGGTGCCGATGCGGTCGTCCGCGGCGCAGATCGGAATGGGGCTGCGGTGGGGCGGTGACTTCGGTTCGTAAATGTCGTGGAAGCCGAGCAGCTCGCGCGGATGGCGGCTGTTCACCTCGATGAGGATTTTCTTCGCCTGGGAGAGAAAGGTGGGCGCGGCTCCGACGCTGGTGGTGAGCAGG
>JBIHZT010000424.1:0-4120 GCA_044240265.1 Luteolibacter sp.
AATTTCACTTATCAGCGCGAGCTCACCGGGGCGTCGTTCAACACGCTGCGCCAGCTCGTGAAAATCATGTGCATCGACTCGCATGAGGAAATGAAATCCGCGTGGCTTGCCATCCGCGACGCCGGCATGCCTGCGGACGCGCTCGCCGTTTTCTCCGACGTCTCGATCATGGACTACGCCAAGGCCGGCAAGGGCGATCCCATTCTCGACGGACCGGACGCCCTCAAAGCCGCTGACCGCGCCTCGGAAATCGGCGAGTGGTTCCGCGCGAACTACCGCAAGGCCGAAGCCATGGCTCAACAGAAATCCAAACGGTAGTTCCCGAGCAGGTCCAGGACACCGGCGGGCGCAGGTAATGGAAAGGCGGTTCTCGTCGCGCTCAAATGAACGCGACGCCCATTCACCTCATGAAGAGCGGGGGCTCAGGCTCCGCGCATCAGCGAGATTTCCGCCAGGGAGATCAGCGCCTTGAAGAGGTCCTCGCGGGGTGCGGTTTTCAGGTCCGCCACGGTCACCGCCCGGTCGAGGGTGAACTTGCCGGAGCGGGTCCGGCGCAGTGCGCTGAGGTGCGCGCCGCAGCCGAGTTTTTCGCCGATGTCGTGGGCGTAGGTCCGCACGTAGAAGCCCTTGGAGCAGTTCACGATGAAGTCCACTTCCGGCAGTTCGATGCGGGTCACCTCGTTGGAAGTGATGTGCACCTTGCGCGGCTCGCGGACGATCTCGATGCCTTTTCTAGCAAGTTTGTAAAGCGGCACGCCGTCCTTCTTGATCGCGGAAACCATCGGCGGGATCTGTTCGAAGTCGCCCATGAAGCTGTCGAAGGTTTCCTGGATTTGTTCCTTGGAATAGTCGCCAACAGGTTTGGATTCGAGAATTTCCCCCTGGCGGTCCTGGGTGCTGGTCGTCGCGCCGAGCGTGAGCGTGCCGACGTATTGTTTGTCCTCGCTCATCAGCAGGTCCTGGATCTTGGTCGCCCGGCCGATGACGAGCATCAGCAGTCCGGTGGCCATCGGATCGAGCGTGCCGCAGTGGCCGATTTTCTTGGTGTTCAGGGCGCGGCGGGCGATGGCGACGACATCGTGCGAGGTCATGTCCTCGGCTTTATCGATTAACAACACGCCGCTCGGGCCGTCTGATTCCATGGGATTGTTTCTCATATAAGGTGGTGAAAGTCAGAGGCCTGCCTTTTGGATGCGGCGGTGGATGGCGGCGAGCACCAGTGGCTTCGCCTCTTCCAGCGGGCCCTTCATGCGGATGCCGGCCGCCAGCGCGTGGCCGCCGCCGCCGAACTCGGTCGCGATCTTGCAGACGTCGAGCTTGCGGTCCTTGGAGCGCATCGAGACGCGGATTTTTCCATCAGGCAGTTCTTCGAAGAACACCGCCAGTTGTACGCCGCGGATGGCGCGGATGATGTCGATGAGCCCCTCGCTGTCCTCGGGCAGCAGGCCGAGATCGATGCGCAGCTGGTCCCGCATCGTCCAATTTGCGACGAGGCCGCAGTCGGAGAGTTCCAGGGTGTTGAGCAGCGCGCGCATCAGTTCCAGGCGGCGGAACGGGTGATTGTCGTAGATGTTGGAATTGATCGTCCCGACATCGAGCCCGCGGCGGATCAGGTCGGCTCCGAGCTCATAGGTCGCCGCGGTGGTGGAGGGATACTGGAAGGAGCCGGTGTCGGTGGAAACGGCGACGTAGATCGCGTCGCGGGACTCCGCCGGCAGCGGCAGGTCGAGCGCGGTGATGAGTTGATAGAGGATCTGGCCGGTGGCCGGGCTTTTCGAGTCGATGAGGTTCAGGTCGCCGTATTTCGGATTGGAAACGTGGTGGTCGATGTTGAGCCAGATTTGAGCTTTGGAGGCCGCGTTCAAGGCGCGGTCGCCGAGGCGCGGTTTGGTCGCGGTGTCCAGGGCGATGGCGACTTCCACGTCCAGCGGAGCGGCGGGCGGCAGCTCGATTTTTTCCGAGCCCGCCATGAATGCGAGGTTGTCCGGGAGGCCGTCTTCGTTGATGAGGCGGACGCTTTTTCCGGCGGCCATCAGGGAGAATCCGAGCGCGAGCTGCGAGCCGATCGCGTCGCCGTCCGGCCGGACGTGGCTGATGAGGACGAAGGACTGGTGATTGCGCAGGACTTCGCCGATTTGTTCGAAGCTGGCGTTTTCGGGGGTGGTATTGATTTCGCTCATGGGGTGGAACCGCGCCGCGGGAGGCGGATTCTTCCCGCGAAGCCATTTCAGGCAAGGATAAACCTGAAGAGGGGGCGGAATGCCCGGGAGTCATCAAGCGTGTGAGGTGACCGGGCGGTTCAGTCGAACTTGCCGAACTCATGGGCCTTTCCGCTCTCGGCGGCGGCCATGATGCCGCGGATCACGCGGATGTCGCGGCGGCCCATTTCCGCCGGGACCAGGCTGGGTTTTCCGCTGAGGATCGCATCCACCTGGCCTTCGATCTGGAGTTGCTGCTGGGGCACGTGTTTGAAATCCATGGGCCCGTCCGGGGTGCTGCCTTTCTGGCCGCCGTAGCCGTAGGCGGGCTCGATCTCGATGCGGCCCCTGGCGGTTTCCACGCGGATGTAGTTCACGCTTTTTCCATAACTGGCGAAGCCCTTGGCCTTGCGGCCGCCTTCGAATTCCAGCTCCCATTCCCAGTGCTCGGGGACTTCGTTGAAAATTTCAGTTCGCTCCGTCCAGTGGCGGGCGGTGACGCGGACCGGGAGTTCCCGCGAGGAATAGAGCTGCGCCTGCACCGCATAGACGCCGAGGTCGTAGAGCGCTCCGGCGATTCCCATCTCCTTGTCCACGCGCCAGGCGTGGTAGCCGGTGAAATCATTCATGCGTCCGCCGTCCGCGGCGTCGATGCTGGTCCACGGGCCGAATTCCTTTTTCTCCATCGCCTCCATCAGGCGGAGGTGGAACGGATCCCAATGCAGGCGATAGCCGATCTGGAGCGTGCGTCTGTTTTCCTGCGCCGCCTGGATCATGCGGGTGCAGTCCTCGACGGTGGGGGCCATCGGTTTCTCACAGATCACATGCTTGCCGGCCTTGAGCGCGCGGATGGCGAAATCGGGGTGCAGGCCGGTGGGGGTGACGATATAGACGATGTCGATGTCTTTGTTGTTAGCGATCTGGTCGAAGTCGGTGTAGTTGTAAACGCTGCCTTCCGGGATGTTGTATCGTTGCCGCCAGACGGGGATTTTTTCCGGGGAACCGGTGACGATGCCGGCCAGGCGCGCGTTGCGGGCGTTCTTGATGGCTGGCGCGAGCTGGTTGGTGGCGTAGTTGCCGAGCCCTAGCAGGGCGATGCCAGGTTGCTTGTTCTCCGGCGTGGCCGCGCCGAGGCGGGTGAAGGGAGCCAGTGAGGCCGCCGCGCCGAGGCGCATGACATTTCTCCGGGTGAAAGTTTTCATGACCCTCTATCCAACAACCCGCCCGGATGGGGTGCAACCGGAAATTTCACACCGCCACGGCCGCTCACGGCAGGGGGCGCAGCGAGACGGCTTCCGCCGCGGGGAAATCGGCCGGCGCCGGTTCGTTGATTTCCCGCTTGGCCAGCCACTGGAGCGCGCGGATGATGATGGTCTGGAAGCCAGCGCAGCGCATGTTCACCGGATCCGTCTCGTCCACCCACACGTGCCCGAAGGTGGAGCTATAGACGCGGCCCTTGCCGAAATTCACCGTCCACTCGATAGGCCAGCGCTCGCGGGTCGTCGGCTCCTCCGCCCACGACAGGACGGATAGATTTTCCGCCGGACCGCGGGCGTGGGTGTAAACCTCGATCAATGGCGTCATCCACACCCGCGGCAGGCCGGCGTGGATCGGGTGGTCGCCGAGGCGGTGGATGGCCCGGTCGGTGCGCGCTCCGTGGCCGGTGGACGCTCCCGCTCCGGGTGGGATTTTCTCGATGCTTTCATCCTCCCGCACGCGCAGGGCGGTGCCGAAATCCTTGGACCGCCAGCCGAGGCCGATCATCGAGTTATAGGCATCCCATTTCGGGAACGCGTTGTTGCCGGAGTGGAAAACGAAAAGACCGCCGCCGGTTTTCACGAAGTTTTCGAGATTCTTCCGCGCCTGTTCCGGCCACTCGGGGCCGGAGCGGTTGATGTCGTTGCAGGTCTGGATCACCACGT
>JBIHZT010000425.1:0-4119 GCA_044240265.1 Luteolibacter sp.
AGGCGGCGCTGTATTTGCTGATGTCCTGGCCGTCGATTTCAATGATGCCCGAGTCGATTTGATAAAAGCGCTCGATGAGGTTGAGGATGGTGGACTTACCGCTACCCGAGGGACCGACAAGCGCGGTCAGATGACCCCCTTGGCACGTGAGCGAGACATTGTTGATGACGGGGAGTCCGCGACGGTAGGAAAAAGTCACGTCACGCAATTCGATGTCGCCTTTTTCAAGGCGGATCGGCTTGGCATCGGGCGGTTCGGGAATGGCGTAATCGGTATCAAGGGCCTTGTAGAACATCTCCAGCACGATCAGCGAGGAATGGAGTGAAACATTCATCTTGGCGATGCGTTTGATCGGTTCGTAGGCGAGAAGCAGGGCGGTGAGGAACGCGATGAGGGAATCCGCGCCCTGACCCTGCACGAGATTGCGATAGCCGCCGTAGAAGACGATGCTGGCCACCGCCAAGCCGCCAATGAACTCCATGATGGGGCTGGTGCGGGCCGAGACGAGGGCCATTTTGTTTGAGAGTTTCTCAACGGCAGCGATCGCATCCGTGAACCGCTGACGCATGTGGCTCTCCAGATTGTAGGATTTGATCAGTTTATTTCCGATGATGGCTTCCTGGATGGCGGAAATCACGTGGATGATTCCCATAAACTGGGATTTCACGATTTTGCGAATGCGCCGGATGATTCCACTGAGGGCGATGGAAATCGGCGCGATAATCAACAAGGCCGCGCAGGAAAGCTGCCAGTCGAGATGAAACATCGCGATGACAAGTGCGAGCGCCGTCAGGACGTCCTGCACCCGGGTCATGAGGAGATTCATCACCGTGCTTGCCGAGCCGGTGGCTTGTCCGATGCGGGTGATCAGGTCGCTGGATGGGAAATGAACGAAAAACGCGAGGGATTGCCGCAAAATGTGGTCGCTGAGGCGGCGTTGCTGACGCGCGACGATGTTGTTGCCGATCCTGGAGATGATCACGGTGGATCCATAGCCGGAGAGGCCTTTCATCAGAAAGACCAGGATGATGGCCACGGAGACCCCGAAGATTTGAAACAATCCCGGGTGCGCTGAAACGAAAAAGGAATCAAACACAAGGCCCACCCGATACACCAGATTATCGACAAACGTCTCATTCCCAGTGAGTCCGGCGGATGGCTGTGGTAAACTTCCCGGTGAGCCAAAAACCACCTTGGTGACGTTCTGCATCAGGAAGACACAAAGCGCGGAAGCAAACGCAGTGCAGCCCATCAGGGCAAAAGCGAGCAGGTAGCGCCCGATGTAGAGGCGGAAGTTTTCCCGCAACACCCTGTGAATCAATTTTCGGCTGTTCTCATCGGCAAGAATGCCGGCTTTGATTTTTGGAGTCATAAATGGCGGGATGCGGGCTACTCTGAAACGAAGCTCCGCCGGTGTCCCGATTCTTGCGTGTGACTTTCAGAACCGTGACGCGGGGGGGCAAGGTGATTTCCAGCCGCTCGTTTGGCAAGTGGCGAGTTGATCGCCACCCGGTGTACCACTGCTCCTTTACGCAAGCTGTTGACCGCCGTGAAGCGGCACGATTTGCAGATTACTCTCGGATTGGCAGGCCTGAAACTTGGCGATCCGGATGCAATTGGCTGGCTTCCCCACACTTTTAGGTTGTTCGAATCGAAAATTTCAGGGTAGTCAAATCCCGTCATTCATGATGTTCCCGACCCCGCCCCCTCGTAGCCCCAAGTGCGTGAATTTGAAAATCCAATGAGCGGCTCTCCCCAACCTCTTGGCATCCAAACCCGCAGTCGCTGCGAAGCATGCGGAACTGCGCGCCTTCCATTCTTGCCACTCGCCACCGATTCATTCCAACTTTGAGCGAGTCCCCATCAACAACAAGCGAAGTGTCGTCCTTTTGGAATGCCATCGACGCGGTGCTGATCATCAACCTCGACCACCGTATCGAACGCTGGGAAAAGCTGCGGGCGGAGAGCGAAGGCATCATCCCCGCGGACAAGCTCCATCGCGTGCCGGCCGTGCTGGGCAGCGAGATTCCAGGTTTCGGCAAAGCACCGTGGTTCCGTGGCGGCAGCAGGGCGAATACCTGGGCTGCCCGCGGAGGCTGTGTGCTTGCCCACCGCCGCGCGCTTGAAATCGCCCGGCGGGAAAGCTGGGAGCGGGTTCTGATTCTAGAGGATGACGCCACTTTCGACGCTGATTTTCTCTCCAACCTGAAAACGCTCCACATCTCGCTCTTCGCATCGGAGCTGAATTGGGACATCTGCTACCTGGGCTTCACCCACCCGCAGGGCCCGTTCCGCACGCTGGCTCAATTTCCTGGAGAGCGCCACCTCGCCCAGATCTACGGCTGCAAGTGCACCCACGCCTATTTGCTCAACGCCCCCCTTCGCGACTGGCTGCTGGAACAATTCCCCGATGAGACCGGAATCTGGGGCTGGCTTGCCGTCAACCGCGCAATCGACCGCTGGTATCTGGCGACCTTGGGTCGTCATTTCCAGGTCTTGGCCATCTCCCCCTCGCTGATCGTCCAGAGAAGCGATTTTTCCGACATCGTGAACCGCGTCACCAATCACTTTGGCGAGGATTCCGGCCAACTGGCCATCCCACAGAGCCACCAACCCCCGGCATTCGGCCTCCGCTACTTCCTGCGGATCCAACTGACCCGCTGCGGCCTGCTTTACAATTACCTCAGCGCGTGTCGCAAGCGCTTCTCAGGTTTTTAACTCCTCCAAAACCCGCTTCCAGCAATAAGACCACCTGTTGAAAATCCAAAAGCTTCCTACGCCGACCGACCCATGTCCGATCAAGATTCACAAATCCAAACCGTCCTTTGCCTCAAGTGGGGCAACCGCTACGGCTCTGATTACGTCAACCGCCTCTACTCCATGGCCAAGCGCAATACCTCGCGCCCCTTGCGCGTGGTTTGCTTCACCGACGACCCCACCGGCATCCGCGAGGAAGTCGATATCCGGCCCATGCCGTTCTTCGACCTGCCCGAACCCATGCGCGGCCATCCGTTCCGGCGGATGTTCATTTTCCAAAAAGAAGTCGAGGGACTTGAGGGCAACGTGCTTCACCTCGATCTTGACCTCCTCATCACCGGCTCCATCGACGCCTTCTTCGACTACAAGCCGGAGCTCGACTTCATCGTCTGCGAAAACTGGACCCAGCTCGGCCAAGGCATCGGCAACATGTCCGTCTTCCGGTACCGGGTCGGCGCGCTCACCAAGGTCTGGGACCGCTTCCGCCCGGATCCGATGGCGATGATGGACCTCTACCGGAACAGCCAGACCTTCGTCTGCCGCACGCTTGGCAAAGTGGAGTTCTTCCCGTCACCTTGGTGCTTGAGCTTCAAGCACTCGCTCGTCCCACCGTGGCCCTTGAACTTCATCGTCACGCCCAAGCTGCCTGCCGACGCGCGCGTCGTCGCCTTCACCGGCCGGCCTGACATCGACGAAGCAGCCTCGGGAAATTGGCCGGTCACCGGTGCCTGGAAAAAGCTCTACAAGCACATCCGCCCCACGCCGTGGATCTCGGACCACTGGCGCTAAGCCTTCGCCGCACTCATCTGGCGCTGCCACGCCACGTATTTCGTAATCCCTTCATGGATAGTCGTTTGCGGGTGATAACCTAGCAAATTTTCCGCCTTCGCCACGTCCGCATACGTCCGCGGGACATCGCCGGGCTGGTCCGGCATCTGGCGGATTTCCGCCTGGCATCCCGTCGCGTTTTCGACTAGCCCGATCAACTCCGCGAGCGTCGTCGTTGCGGCACCGCCGAGATTGAAAATCTCAAACGACGACTGCTCCGTGTAATCCGCCGCCGCCAGGATGCCGCGGACGATGTCATCCACATAGGTGTAATCCCGCGCGGTGCTGCCGTCACCATAGCGGTCGATGGGCCGCCCCGCCAACAGCGCGTTGGTGAACTTGGAAATCGCCAGATCCGGCCGCTGGCGTGGGCCGTACACCGTGAAAAACCGCAGGCACGCACAGCGGAGGCCGAACAAGTGCGCGTAGTTCGAGCACATCTGCTCGCCCGCCAACTTGGTCGCCGCGTAGGGTGAAATCGTCCTTGAAATCAGATCCGTTTCCGCGAATGGCACCTTCGTGTTCACCCCGTAA
>JBIHZT010000427.1:0-4102 GCA_044240265.1 Luteolibacter sp.
CTATCGACGGATGTTCTCGCCGGATGCCACCCAGGAAAAACTCGTGTGGCTCGGCCGCGGGCTGACGCTGGCATTTGTCATCGCCGGTTGTTCGATCGCGCCGATCCTGGACGACCCGAAATTCGGCGGTGTGTTCCAATACATCCAACAGTTCCAAGGCTACATCTGGCCCGGCGTGGTGGCGGCATTCATCATGCCCTTCGTCCTGCCGAAAGTCCCCGGAGCCGCCGGCGTGGTGGCCTTGGTGGCGGGGCCCTTGGCCTACGCGGCGCTCCAATTCACCACCAGGTCGGACGCGCGGCCCTGGGGGCATGACATCCATTTCCTCCTGCAAGTGCTTCTCGCCTTCCTCGTCGTGGGCGCGCTCATGACGGTGATGACGCTGGTTTCACCGCTCGCCAAGGCCAAGGAGTTGCCCGTCCGCGAGGAGATCAGCTTGGTCACAGAGCCCATCGTGAAAATCGCGGGTGGCCTCGTCATTCTTGGTGTCGTCTTGTTCTTCATTATCTTCTGGTGATGCCTTCCGATCTCAAATTTGAAATTTCAAATTCAAGAAACATGTCTGTCATCGCAAAACTCGAACCTCGTGTCATTCCCACCTATCCGGTCGGAGCACCGGAGAAAAACCCGGTGTTCTTCGAAAAAAGGGTCTATCAGGGGTCGTCCGGCAAGGTGTATCCCGTGCCGTTCATCGACAAGGTGTTCGATGAACCCCAGCCGGTTTCCTATCAATCCGCACGGTTGGAAAACGAGTTCGTGCGCCTGGTGATGCTGCCGGAAATCGGCGGGCGGATTTTCATCGGCCAGGACAAGACGAACAAGGACTACGATTTCTTCTATCGCCAGGATGTGATCAAGCCGGCGCTCGTCGGGCTCGCGGGTCCGTGGATTTCCGGCGGCGTCGAGTTTAACTGGCCGCAGCATCACCGCCCGGGAACGTTCATGCCGGCGGATGTGTTTATTGAAGAGGAAGAGGATGGCGCTCGCACGGTTTGGTTCAGCGAACACGACCCGATCAACCGCCTCAAGGGCATGCACGGCATCCGCCTGCGTCCGGGCTCGTCGCTGATCGAATTGCGGGCGCGTTTGTATAACCGCACGCCGCTCACCCAGACCTTCCTCTGGTGGGCGAACGTGGCGGCGATGGTGCATGAGCAATACCAATCGTTCTTCCCGCCGGATGTGCGCTACGTCGCGGACCACGCGGTGCGCGCCATGTCGTCGTTTCCGGAGGCGATGAATCCGTATTACGGCGTGGACTATCAGAATCGTCCCGGTGCCAACGACCTGAGCTGGTATAAGAACATCCCGGTGCCGACGAGCTACATGGTTTGTCAGACGCAGTTCGATTTCTTCGGCGGTTATGATTTCAAGGCGGGCGGTGGATTCGTGCATGTCGCGGACCGCCACATCGCTCCCGGTAAGAAACAATGGACGTGGGGCGATCATGCCTTCGGCCACGCGTGGGACCGCGAGTTGACGGATACGAACGGCCCCTACATCGAATTGATGGCCGGCGTTTACACCGACAACCAACCGGATTTCTCGTATCTCACTCCCTACGAAACCAAGACCTTCTCGCAGTTCTGGTGGCCGATCCAAGGCATCGGCCCGGTCCAGCAAGCCACCGAAAAAGCGGCGCTGCGGATGGTGGTGGGAGAGGACCGCGTGATTGACCTCGGCGTTTGCGTTTCGGAATCCGTATCCAACGCGCGTCTGGTGGTGACACGGGGCGTGGAGGTGTTGGTGGAAAAGACATTCTCATTGAAACCCGGGAAATGCTGGAAGCACAGCGGGCTGAAATTCACTGGTGAGAATCCAACAGAACTGCTCGCGGCGCTGTTCGATGAGGATGGCGAATGTCTGCTCACCTATCGCCCGGTCGATGAAAGCCGGATCACACAAAATCGTGAAGTTGCGACGGAGCCACTTGCTCCTGATGAAATCGCATCGTCCGATGAACTCTACTTCACCGGCGAGCATCTCGATCAATACCGCCATTCCACGCGTTCGCCGGAGTTGTATTGGAACGAGGCGCTGAGCCGCGATCCGGGCGATGCCCGCTGCAACATCGGCATGGGCCGACGCGCGCTGAAACAAGGCCGCTTGGATGCTGCTGAGGCGCATTTCCAAAAAGCCATCGCGCGGCTGACCCGGCGTCATCCAAATCCGGAAACCGGCGAGGCGCATTATTTCCTCGGCTTGACGCTGGTGTTCAAGGGCGGGTTTGAGGCGGCCTATCCGTTGTTTTACAAATCCACCTGGAACCAGGCATGGCGGGCGGCGGCGTTCTATCAACTCGCCTGCCTCGATTGCCGGAAGTTTGACTTCGACACCGCGCTGCGCCATCTCGACGAGTCTCTGGCGACGAATGGCGATCACACCAAGGCGATGGTCTTGCAGGCGGTGATCGCGCGTCACTCAGAGGATCCGGATGCCGCGGCGGAATTGTTGACCGATGTGCTGGACATGGACCCGCTCGACCACTGGGCGCGCTACGAGGGTACGGCTTGTGGTGTGGTTTCCAAGGGTGACTATCTGAATGTTTCCCGAAATGACGCGCAGACAGTTCTCGATCTTGTCTTCGACTATGCCGACGCGGGTTTCAACGATGATGCGGCGAAATTGCTGGAGCGCCATTTCGCCCAACCGGTGGCGGACTGCGCGGTGCCGAATCCCTTGTCGCGCAGCGCCATGTGCCTCTATGTATTGGCTTGGTTGAAAAAGGACGCCAAGCTGCTGGCCAAGGCCCGTGCGCAATCGCCTGACTACTTTTTCCCCTCGCGCTTGCACGAGCAGATCGTCCTGGAATGGGCGCTGCGACAACCCGGCAAAGACCCGCTGGCGGCGTATGGCTTGGGAAATTATTTCTATGATCAGAAGCGCCATCAGGACGCGATCACCGTCTGGCTGCGTGCGGTCGAGGACGGCGCGTCGTTTGCCACGGTGTTCCGCAACCTCGGCATCGCGACTTGGAATCTGCAACGTGATGGCGATGCCGCACGGAATTTCTATCTGCGTGCGCTGGAGCTGGATGCCCGCGATCCACGGCTGGTTTCCGAGTATGACCAGCTCCGCTCGAAGCTGAATGATCCGCTGGCGGAGCGACTCGCGTTTCTCGAATCACGCATCGAGCGGGTCATGCAGCGCGACGATTGCACGGTGGCGCTGGCGACCTTGTATAACCTCAGCGGCAATCCGGAAAAGGCGCTGGAAATCATGACTTCGCGCCGTTTCCATCCGTGGGAAGGAGGCGAGGGGAGTGTGCTCCGGCAATTCACCACCGCGCACTTACTCATCGGCCGCAAGGCGCTGGAGGCCGGCGATGCAACTGCCGCGCTGGCGCATTTCACCGGCGCGATGGACACACCGGAAAGCCTGGGCGAGGCCTATCATCTTCTTCAGGCGAAGGCGGATGTGAACTACTGGATCGGTAAAGCGCTGAAAGCTCTCGGCCGGGAAGACGAGGCCCGGGAAGCCTTCACGCAGTCCGCGAATGAAGCTGGAGATTTCGCGGACATGGCGGTCACCGCGCACAGCCCGCTGAGCTACTTCCGCGGACTTTCGTTGCATGAACTCGGACGCGAGGAGGATGCCCGCGCGATTTTCTCTGACCTCAAGTCGTTCGCGGAAACCAAGCTGAAAGAAGCCGCGAAGATCGACTACTTCGCCACCTCGTTGCCCAATCTGCTGGTGTTCGATGAAGACCTGCAAGCGCGTCGCGATGCGGAAAACCACCTACTGCTAGCCCTGGCCCATCACGGCCTCGGAGAAACGAATGCCGCCCGAGCCGCGCTGGCGAAGACCTTGGCTTTCACCTGCGCCGATCAACGCGCCGCGGATTTGCTGCGGGAATTTGCAATCGATTGAAACCATGATCGTACCGACTTCATTCCTTGGCCGATTTGCGAGACTTCTTGATCTGCTGGAGTTCCTCCACACCGGCGGTTTTCAGGTAGCCTTTGCCGGTTTTCGCATAGACCGGCTCAGCAGCAAAACGGTCTTGAATCGCAAGAGCATCGGAAAGAACCCTTTGAAATACAGGGTTATTCACCAATTTCGGATCAACCTGGGGTTTCGCTTGGTCACTCATCAGGGAAAA
>JBIHZT010000428.1:0-4101 GCA_044240265.1 Luteolibacter sp.
ATACTCGAAGGTCTGGCCGTCGAGGGTGAGGTTTTCCACGAGCCCGTCTTCGGCAAGGTCCGCTTCATTTTCGCCGGGACGCCACTTGTAGGTGACTCCGCCCCAGCCGTCTTTGCCGTGGACAAGCAGGCGCGTTTCGAGCGGAGCGTTGTTGTCGGGCCGGGCGAAGTGTTTGACGAAGACGGTGCCGACCGGGAATTGCCAGGCGTGATTCTCGCTGTAGGTGATTTGTTCGGTGGGCGAATTCGGGACGCCGTCGTTAGGAATCATCACCCAGCGTTTTTTCGAGAGGCCGGAGGACCACAGCGGCATGTTGACATCGTAGGGAACCAGGCCGGGCGCGGGCGCAAGCGTGGCGAGATTCGTGAACATCCCGGTTTGTGATAGCAGGGGCGGATATTCCCATGTCTCCCCGGTGATGGTGCCCGCGCGCTTGATGCGGGAAATTCGGCCGCCGCCCGCGGTGCCGGCGCCCATTTGCAGGAGGAGTGGCTCGTTGCTGGAATCGAGGCCGAAGGAGCTGATGCCGTTCCAAATCGTGCCCGCGCGTCCCTGTCCGATCTGTTGGATGGTGCCGGCGCTTTGCGTTTGCTCGTCGTATTCGAGCGAGTAGTAGATTTGGGTGCTGTTGTCGCCGAAGAGATACTTCCCGGTGAGTTCCGGAATCGCGGTGCCGCGGTAGACATGACCGCCGATGATGCAGTTGCCGTTGCCATGATCGTAGGCGTGGACGGGCGCGCGCTCGGTGCCTAGCAGCGGGCTCGGGGTCGGCCGGAAGCCCGCGGCATTTCCTTCCTTGTAGTTCCATTGGAAATTGAGCCCCGGCGCGTCCATCACGTTGACTTCCTCCCAGGCACCCGCGCCGACATCGCCGATCCAGAAGCGGTTCGCCACCGAGTCATAGGTCATCCGGTGGGGTTCGCGCAGGCCGATGGCGTAGAATTCCTCAAGCGCTCCGGCGACGCCGGACCATGGATTGTCGTTAGGAATGAAATAGCCTTGGGTGTAAGTGTGATTGATGGAGTTGATGTTGATTTCACCCGGCTGCAACGGCGGTTCGGCGGGTTGGTTGACGATTGGGTGGCTGAAGGGGGCGCCGCGCATGTCCACATCCATGCGCCAGACGCCGGAGCGCACTCGGTCGTTGATTTTCTGGGTGTGGGGCGTGGAGTCGCCGCTTTCCGTGCCTTCGTCGCCGAGGCTGAGATAGAGAAATCCATCGCCGCCGAAGGTCAGTCCGCCGCCGTCGTGACCGCGGGCGGTGTCGAATTGCTGGATCATGATCAGCTCGCTGTTGGGATCGAAAGTGGAGCTAATAGGATTCCAGGTGAAGCGTGATAGGCGGGCGTAGTAGGGGGTGTAGGCGTCGATGGTGGCGTCCGGATTGTCGCCCGGGTGATGGAGATAATAGAAGTAGAGAAAATCCTTTCCCGCGGCCTGGCCGAACTGTGGGTGAAACGCGGCTCCGAGGATGCCGCCGTGTTTGTGGGTGGGCACGCCGATGTCCCAGTTCATGTACCAAACCCGGCTGCGGAGATCGAGGACGGTGGCGAGTTGGGCGGGCGTCGCATTGTCATTGTCCGGCAGGCGGTAGATCCGGCCGTCCATTTCCGCGATCATGAGTTCGTTAGGCGTGGCGGGCCATGGCAGGGCGACGATCGGCGATTCCCAGGCGAGGTTCGGGAACGCTTCGAGGGTATCGACTTGGGTGGGCACGATGGAAAGCGTCGGCAGCACTCCATTGGCAAACGGCGCGACCGCCTTGGCCCCGCCGAATCCGGCGATACCCTCGGAATAGGCGCGCAACGAGAGGGCGGTGGTGGGGAAATCCGACGGCACGGCAGTGCCCGGATTTCTACCCGCGCACCATTTCAATGCACGGACGAAGGTTTCCTGAAACGCGGCGCAGCGCATGCCCGGAGGTTCCTGCTGGTCGCTCCAGATGTGGCCGTAGGTCGAGGCATAAACCCGCCCGCTGCCGTAGCTGACCGTCCACTCGACCGGGTGGCTGAGCGCGGCTTGGTCGGTGGGTGGATCCGGATCGGTGGCGTGGCTGAGGATTGTCACGTTGGCCGCGACATCGGGGGCTATCCCGCGTGGGAAGCGCACGACTTCGAGGTCCGCGGCGATCCACGAATTCGGCAGGCCCTCGTGGATCGGATGCACGGTCGGCAGGGCTCGGCGGGTGACTAGCGAGTTGGCGCGATTTCCGTGGCCGGTGGCCAGCCCGGAGCCAGGTGGATGCACGAGCAGCGAGCTGTCCGGATTCACCGTGAAGGCGGTGCCGGTGGAAGCGAGCTGCCAGGTGAGCCCGACGATTTTCTGATATTCCTGCCAGCCGGCGAAGGCCTGGTTGGCTTCGTGGAAGGCATAGAATCCGCCGCCGCTCTGGACGTAGGCGGTGAAGGCGGTTTGCACGGCGGCGGGCCAGGTCGCGTTACCGGCGTCGTTGCGATAGCCTGACAGGACGACGTCGTAGTTCGAGAATTGTGGATTCCAAGCCGCCCATTCCGGACTTTGCATGTCCTGGGGCAGGAGGGAGACATCGACCACGAATGATCCGTCGCGGCTGAGGATATTGCGGAAAATCTCCACCCTGCGCTGCCAGTCGTGATTGCTGGCTCCTTCGATCACCAACACCTTGACCGTGGAGGCGGCTGGCTGCGCCATCAGCGGGCCCGTAATCAAGAGGGTGGCAAAAAAAATACGAAAAGAGAAAACAATGATCGTCGGGGGGAACGGCATGGCGCGAAATGAAGCAAAAGGTGGGCCGGGCACCAATGTTAATTGTGAGATCATCGCTATCTTCGCGCCGTTATCTAACGGGATTTTCGGTCGCAACACCTTCATCCGACTCTTCGCAATGTGGGATCGGTCTGCCCCCGGCGAGTTTTCCGCTGCTGCGGATCCTTGACCTCCGCGCGATTGCATGACATAAAAAGTGACGGAACGCCCTTTGGATCAACGTTCCAATTTTCTACCCACCATCTCATGAACACCATTACACGACTTGGCATGTTTGCCGCCGCGAGTACCGCTTTGGCCCTTTCCTCATGCTCCACGGGAGGCAAGTCCCCCTCGGGATTCCTTTCCAACTATGCACAGTTGAACGCCGGTTATGGCACGGAAAACGCGGTTTCCTCATATGTGAAGCCGGGCGTGGACTTCGGAAAATACGACAGCGTGATCATCGAGCCGGTGACCACCGTCGTCGCCGCGCCTGGGATCAGCCCCGCCGTCTCCGACCAACTGGCCGCCTATCTGGGCGGCTCGCTGCACAGCCAGATGTCCAGCGGCTTGAAAATTGTCAGCGCTCCCAGTCCCACCACGCTGCGGGTTCGCACCGGCCTGACCGATGTGATCGAGGGCCAGAAGGCCGGCAAGCCGGTGACCACCGTGCATCCGGCTCCAAAGATCACCTTGTCCGGAAATCTGGGTTCGGCGGAGATCGCCACCTTTGTCTCACAGGTAGCGTTTGAAGGTGAAGTCGTCGATTCCGTGACTGGAGAGCGCCTCATCGCCCTTGTCGATCACCGGCTGGGCGTGAAGCGTGCCGCGACGCCGACCACTTCATGGGCATCGGTGCGCAGCGCGATCAATGTGGGTGTTGGAAAACTCCGCGATCGTTTCAAGGCCGTGGGCACCCGCTGAGCCTCACGCCTCACCCTGTTTTCTGAAAGCCCCCGCCCGGCTGCGCTCCGGCGGGGGGGTTCATTTGGCTTGGTTTTCAATCAGGCGCGACTTAGTTTTTCCGTCGATGACTGATTGCGACGAGATCGCTTTTTTTGATTTTCAAGCCACGGAGAAGAGTGCTTCGCCCCGGACTCTTGCGAACTATCGCGACGCGCTCGCGGTCTATCGAAAATGGCGGGGTGACGCGTTCGGCGCTTGGCGCGAGCAGGCGGCGGATGATTTCCGGGACTATCTGTTCGCGCTGATGAAGCAGGGGTTCAAGCGGGCGACCATCCGCCTGAGATTCGCCGCGCTGCGGTCGTTTTATAAATTCCTTGTGCTGCGCCGCGGGCTGGCGCGCAGTCCTGTGGCGGAGGTGCTGCTGCCGAAGCCCGAGCGCGGCCTGCCGGTGGTGCTGACGATCGCCCA
>JBIHZT010000429.1:0-4092 GCA_044240265.1 Luteolibacter sp.
ATGGTGGGGCTGACTGCTGCTTAGGGGCCCGAGGTGACGGTTAGTGAGCCGCTGCCGGTGAAATGAGCCCTGTCATTGGCTGCGCTGTATTTGCCTTTGGGTCGTTGTTTACCGTCGATCACGAGCGTGCCGACGGTTTCCGAAACGCCGGAGGCGAGGTGAAGCTTGCCGGTGCCATTGAGCGTCACGGCGGCATTGTCGGCCACGGCTCCTGCGGTGTTTTGGATGACGCAGGTTGCGCCGCTTTCCACGGTGAGGTTGCCGTTGCCGAGTTTGCCGGTGGCGTCGATGACGAGTGTGCCGGCTTTGACCGCGGTCGCACCGCTGTAGTTATTAGAACCGGAAAGGGTCATGATGCCGTTGCCGTATTTGGTGATGCTGCCGTTGCTGTTGAGCGGAATGGAAACCAGCAGATCGCAGGTCGCATCCGAACCCCGTGCGATGTCGAAATCCGCATTGATCCCGTTCAAATTCAGGCCATAGTTCGGCGCGGCGGAAACCAAGTTCCGCTCCCCGCCCGTGGAACGGATCGTCAGGCCCCACTCCGCCCTCCAGTCCAGCCAATCCGTTGACCCGCCCCTGTCGGCAAGCGTACCGCCGCCGGCGGAAAGGAACTCGACGGTGACACCTTTGAAGGTCAGGGGAGAAAGCGCCCCGGAAACCGCGAACGTGGCACCCTTGCCGATCCGGAAGGTGCCATAAGCCTCATTTCCCTGCCACCATGAGGAGTTCAATTCCAGCGTCCCTTCTTCGATCGTGGTCCCGCCAGTCCAGGTGATGGAACGGCGGAGCCAGAGCCCGCCCCCGCCGGTTTTTTTAACGGCGAAATTGTTTTCGTCTTGGCCGCTACCGCCCAGCGTGCCGTCGAACTGGTTGTTTCGGCTGCTCTCGATATTCAGGGTCAGCGTGCAGGGCGTCGCGCTGCCGTTGATCACCCGGTTGCCGGCATTTGCGCCTGAATCGTAATCGGCGGTCCACAATCCATTCAGTTCCAGGCTGCAGCCATTGAGCTTGAGAGTGCCGACAGCGGCTGGACCACCGCCACCGAGCGTCACGATGGTGCCCGGCGGCAAGCGGTTGTCCCCGCCGCTCAATGCCAGTGTGCCGCTCTCGACCGTCGTCGTGCCGGTGTAACGATTGCTTCCCGACAAGGTGAGCGTGCCCGGGCCAGCCACACGGATGCCACCCAAACCGGTCAGCGACGCGCTGATGATCGCGCCAAAAGTTTTGGCATCGATGGTGGTCATCGGCGCGTTGATGATGATCGGCTGGGTGCCGGCCAGTGTATAACCGGGTGCCGTGAAGATCAGGCCATCGGCAACAAGCGGAGCCGCGAGGGTGATGGTGCCGCCCGGCTCCGCGAAGACTGCGGTCGAGTCTCCGTTGTGATTCACGGCCATGCCGGGCTTGCCATGCCATCCGGCGCGTGTCGGATCTTCGTAAAGCCCGATTTCATCCACGGGAATCACCCGCATGCCGAGGTTCCAGAACAATTTTGGGTCGATGTTTTGCTTCAACTCGACGCCATTCACAAATCCGGGATCGGTTCCGGTGCTGGTGTTGGCGATATACTGCCAAGCACCCCATTCCCTGTCCGCATAGCTGCTATTTGTGGCGTTGATCCCCGCAGCACTGACGCGCAGGGCGGTGGAGCGCCAGATGTAGTTCTGTCCTTTGCCATCAGAAAGATTCGCCAACTCGGGAAACGCGGCGAGATGCGCGGGCGGCACGCCGTTCGGCAGCCCTTGTTGATACATGTGATTGCCGCCGTCGAAGTATCCATAATTCACTCCCCGGCTGTCGGTGACCAGGTTGTTGTCATAGATATTGTCCCGGCCACTGTTGTTTCCCATGACACCGGCCGATTGTCCCCACAGATCGAAATGGGTAAAGACATTGCCATACACCGTCTGTCCGCTGACCGCGTCATCGAAGCGGAAGGCGCTGGTTCCGAAGTGGCGGTTCTGCAGCCATCCCTGGGTGTAGCCGCCACCACAATGGCTGAATTTGTTGAAGCGCCAGATATTGCCGCGCCAGGTCGGATTGCCCCACGCGTAGATCACGCCATAGTCATCGATTTCGGTGCAGCAGTTGCGGAACTCATTGTATTCGACGAGAAGGTTGAAGCCCGCGAACCCAATTGCGCTGGACGGACAATCTTCAAAAACACAATGGGTGATCCGCTGGCCCACGCCATTCAGGCTAATTCCGGCAGAACGGCTGATTCGCCCGAAATTGCGGAAGCGACAGTTGGCCACCAGATGGCCGGCCGGAGTGAGTCTATCGATGTCGCCGCCGTTGATATGCAAAGCCGCGTGCTCCAGATCATGAAGGTTGCAACCGATCATGGAATTCTGTTGGCCGCCGTTGATCCTGACTCCAACTCCGCTCACATTGCGCACGGTGCATCCGGCGATGAGGCAGTGACTGGAGTTTTCCAGATCCACCCCGCTTCCGCGGGAGCATTCAAACACCAGTCCTTCGATGCGCACATGGCTCGCGTTGGTCACGGTGAGCATCGAGCCCGGGAGCATGGAGAGATCGACGACCGCTGTGCCGGGATTGGTACTTGGATACAAGTAAAGCATGCCGTTGGCGCGGTCCAGATACCACTCGCCCGGTTGGTCGATTTCTTCGAGCAGATTGAAAACGGCGTAGGGGTTTCCCGACTTGATGTCCGGCCAGCCACTCAAGCGATTGTAGCACCAGGCGGTGGTGAGGGTCTTGGCCTGCGGATCGATGGAACCGATGGGGACCGAGCCATACATCCAGTTGGTGGCGAGGTATCCCTGGAGCCAGGTGTCGGGCGCGGTCGTCCAACGCGATGCGCGGTCGCCGGTCCAGGTGAAGACTTGCGGCCGGTTCTTCTTCGGGTCGTTGGGATCGATGTTGCCGTTATCCACCATGGTCCCAATTCTAACAAGTCCCGAGTTCGGCCAGCGGGCCAGGGTCTGTGGCACACCATTGACTGCGAGGTTCACCATGGGTTGCTCCTGGATCGAGCCGTAATCGGTGATTCCAAGCGCCGACAAATTGCATTGCATGACTTTGCCCCGCGCTTCCTTCGGCAGGCGGGCCAGCACGGACTTGTCCGTCACCGCTGTGAAGCCCGTCAGCCGTTTGCTGCCCGAAATCACCGCCGTACCCGGCGTGGTCGCGCGGATACTCAAGGGCGCATCGGGCCCCGAGCCACTGTCGGCGCTGGTCAGCGCGATACTGTTAGCCAGCGGATAGCGACCGGCGGCCAATTCGATGGCGGTCCCGCCCGCCACCGCCCCGGCCGCACGGTTAGCGGCGAGCGCTTGGTTCACGGTCGCAAACGGCTGCTCGCGTGTGCCCGGGTTTGTGTCGTTGCCATCGGGAGCCACATACAAAACGCGTCCGGGTTTCGGCGCGGCAGTCACCCGCACCCGGCTTGCTTCGGGATCACGCCCCGGCAATTTCTGAGAGAGGCGGTCGCACTCGGTTTTGCACTCGGCACCTTCCATTTGATGAATCCTCGGATATTCCGTGATGGCCGCGATGGTGCCGAAAATGGCGCTGGCATTCGCAAGATCCCCAGCCGCCTGAAAACTCCGTGCATAGCGCAAATGGGCGATGCTCCGCCACTGCGCGGTCAGTCTGAGGTCGGTGAAAACATTCGACAACGCGCTGCGCACGGCGGCCCAATTTCCAGCCGTCCACGCCGCGTCCGCCGCCGTCATGTTGCTCGTTGCCATGGCGAGATGGTCGATGGTCGCAATGACATTGATGACGCCGGTGCCGGAAAAATACGTATCATTCTTGTTTGTGGCCGAGGACTTCGACGAACCATAGCTGCCCTCCGCCTGCACGGAGCCACCGAGGGTCAACTGCGTCACATAGCTTTGGCCGGTGAAGTCCAACGCCGCCTTGGCTCCGCTGCTGATGTTCAATGGTCCTTCGCCCAGCGCCGCCTGATTGGCCAGGGTCAGCACGCCGCCTTTCACCGATGTCGTGCCCGAATGGGTGTTGCGTCCGGAAAGCGTCAGGGTTCCCTTGCTGTCCTTGATCAAGGTGCCCGCACCGCTGATGATTTGAGTGTCGGAGAGAGCGTGGTCATCGCCGCGATGG
>JBIHZT010000430.1:0-4082 GCA_044240265.1 Luteolibacter sp.
TTTTAAAGTCGATCGCGCTGCATCCCCGGCGATGGGAATGGAGCCGCTGGTTTTGGAAACATCCAGCAAGGTGCGGTGGGATCCGGCGTGAAACACGACGAACGACGCGTTTTTCAAATGCAGCCAGCCGGTCGGCGCGGGCGGTGGAGCGGGCGGCTTGGGGGCAGGAGCGGTTGGAGGTGGTCCCGCCGGGGGAGTGGGTGGTGTGGGCGGCCCCGCGGCTGCCGGGGGCTGCGTCGCTGCCACCGCAGGTGGTGGAATTGGCGCGGGCTGGGCGGGAGCTGCCTGACGGGCGAGTCCGGAGATTAATTCCACGGGCAGCAAGACGCGGGCGGTATCGAGAGTGATTGATCTCACTTCAAGTCGTCCGCGCAGCCAGGCGCGCCAGACGGGAGCCAGCCGGATGGAATCGATCCGCACCAGCGGGTCTTGGACGGCGGCGCGCAACGGCGCGGGCTGCAACAGCTCCACGGTATTGATAGAGACTCCGTTCCATGGTGACCACGAAACTCCGCCGACACGGGCTTCCATGCCGGTGCGGGCTTGGATTTTCGAGGCGATCCAGCGGCCGGTGAGTCCTCCATTCAGGACAAGCCACGCGAGTAACAGCCCGAAGACGGGCGTTGCCAGCAGGATCAGAACGGTGATACGCCGACGGCTGGAGCCCCGGCGGGTTTCGCCAATCGGGGCTTCGGAATCCATGGGTTAGTTCTTCGTGGTCGCCTTGGCGGCCGGTTTTGAGACTGACTTTGCCGCAGGTTTCGCGGCGGTTTTAGCAGCGGGCTTTGTCGTCGGATTCGCGGCGACCGCGGGCGGTGTGTCTTTCGCCGGCGAGCTTTTCCCGAGGGGGAACCGGATGATCAGACTCTTGTCGAGAAGGCGGGTGCCCTCGGTGGAAAGTTCCTGTGCCCGATAGACGACCAGCCCGTATTTGTCGCCGGCGAGCCGACCGAGCGCGAGGTTGTCCTTGATTTTACCAAGCCCGGTTTCCTCGTCGAATTTCCACTCAAGGCCGGTCCACTCGCCAAGCACGCTGCTCGAATCCGCAGTGATGTCGGCGATGCGTTTCAACTCGCCGTTCGGCGAGCGGAACGTGTCGGCCTTCGCGTCATAGCGGAGGGTCGCGATCGTGCTGGCCGCGCCCGTGGAGAAGATGGTCCATGAGTCGCCGGAACTTTGGCGGAGCTGCAGCATCACCTCTTCCATTGGCTTGAATTCGCGCTTGTTCCAGAGGGCGAGATAGTCGTCGTACTCCACCTTGGTGAGTCCGAGGCGCTCGTCGTAGGGCAGCGGTGTCCCGCCTTTGGCTTGGCTGGAAAACTCCCGGAACCATTTCGGGTCCTTGCGGGCGGCGGTCTCGACCTTGGCGATGTATTTGTCGATCTCAGCCGGCGGCATCACCACGCCGATCGCGCCCTTTTTCGGAACATCCTGCTCGAAAAGCCCGGCGAAAACCTTGGGGACCTCGGCTGCGGACAAACTGGCAACGAGTGTAAAGGCGGCGAGTGAGGCGTGGAATTTCATAGCGGCGGCGCGAGGCTGTCCGCCGGACCGCTAAAACTCAAGCGGCAATGCGCCTGCTCCAGGAACTCAGCGGCATTTCTGAAAGTCGGACCATGTTCTGAAATCCCGATCCCCCTCAAAATGATCCGGCGCAGCCAGCAGTGAAACAGCACCCCGCCTGACATCGCCCCACAATCGGTGTCCTGGCCGCGACAAAGATTGTGGATGACCTCTGCGGAGTGTGCGAAACCATTTCCCGACCGGATCGTCAAATCTCCGGGAATCGACGGCGTTGTCCGGGAATTCAGCTCAAATTCAGCTCAATTTGGAAATTCATCTTGTTTTAATATCGCATATCTTAAATATGCAATCCATGCCGCTTGCGAAATTGGATGCGTTTGAGAAGGAGGCGGTGGATTTGGCTGCCTTCGCGAAGGTCTTGGCGCACCCGGCAAGGATTCGGATTTTGCAACATCTGGCCGGGCGCGGAGAAGTCCCGTGTATGGACATCGTGGCAGCGGTTCCTTTGTCCCAGCCCGCTTGCTCACGGCACATCAATGAGCTGCGCAAGGCGGGCTTCCTGAAATCGCGGACGCACGGCAGCAATGTGTTTTTCCGCATCGACGAATCCGCGCTCGACCGGTTCTGCCGGAGTATGAACCGGACACTTCACCCGAATGCCCCTCAAATCTAAATTTCCCCTATCACCCATCGATCAACTCCATGAAAACCATCCCAGAAACCCTCTTGATCATCGGCGGAGTCGCCGGTGGAGCCTCCGCCGCCGCCCGTGCCCGCCGTCATTCGGAGACCACGCACATCATCATGCTGGAGCGCGGGCCGGACGTTTCGTTCGCGAACTGCGGGCTGCCCTATCACATCGGCGGAGAAATCCCGGACCGTGCTGACCTTGCGATCCAGACGCCGGCGAGCCTCCGCTCCATGTTGAATCTCGACGTGCGCACGCTCACCGAAGCCATCAGCATCGACCGTGCGAAGCGTGAAGTTCTGGCGCGCAATCTAGCCGATGGCTCCGAGTCGGTGATCGCTTACGACAAGCTCATCCTCGCGCCGGGGGCGAGCCCGCTGCGGCCGCCGTTGCCGGGAATGGACAGTCCGCTGATCCACACGCTGCGGAATTTGCAGGACATGGACCGCATCAAGCAGGCCGCCGCGGCGGTTGAGCATGTCGCGATCATCGGCGCCGGATTCATCGGTTTGGAAATGGCGGAGCAACTGCATGCGATAGGGAAGGCGGTCAGCGTCATCGAACTCCAGTCGCAAGTGCTGCCGCAGCTCGATGCGGAAATGGTGCGCCCGCTGGAGGACACGCTGCGCGAAAAAGGCGTCGAATTGATCCTTGGCGACGGCATCGACGGCTTTGAAACCTCAGGCAACGGGATCATCGCAAAATTGAAATCCGGCAAAAACCTCACCACCGGCCTAGTCATCCTTTCCATCGGCGTGCGGCCGGAAAGCGGTCTCGCCAAGGACGCCGGCATCGAGCTCGGCCCGCGCGGCCACATCAAGGTGGATGGCTGGCAGGTCACGTCCGATCCCGATATTTACGCCGTCGGCGACGTCTGCGAGACCGAGGAGCCGATCCTCGGGAAACGCATTGCCATCCCGCTCGGCGGACCCGCGAACCGCCAAGGCCGGACCGCTGCCGACCACATTTTCATGGGAGAAAAAGCCCTGCGCTACCCCGGCAGCATCGGCACCGCCATCGTCCGCGTGTTCGATCACGCGGCGGGCATCGCCGGTTATTCGGAGGCCCGGCTCAAGGCGGAGGGCGTTTCCTATCAGACCGTCACCGTCAACGGAGCCTCGCACGCCAGCTATTTCCCCGGCGCGGAAACCATCACGCTCAAGCTCCTCTGGTCGCCCGATGACGGCCGCGTCCTCGGCGCGCAAGCCAGCGGCAAGGACGGCGTGGACAAGCGGCTCGACGTCATCGCCACCGCCCTGCGCGGACGCCTGACCATCGACGACCTCGCGCACTTGGAACTCTCCTACGCGCCACCGTTCGGAAATGCCAAGGACGTCATCAACGTCGCCGGATTCGCCGCCGGAAACATTCGCGACGGGCTGCTCGTCCCGGTGCCGGATCTCAAGAGCGCCGGCGCGCAAATCGTGGACGTCCGCCCCGCCGCGACCGCCCGCAAGCAGCCGGTCCCCGGAGCGGTGAACATCCCGCTCGGCGAGCTGCGCAACCGGCTCGACGAACTCGACCGCAGCCAGCCGGTTTTCACCATCTGCCAGATGGGGAAAACCAGCTATTTCGCCGCGCGGATCCTGGCGAACCACGGCTTCGACGCCCGCAGCATTCTCGGCGGCGCGCACCATCAATTGTAGGGGGCCCTGCGCGGAAATTGCTATTTCCAGCCCCGCGCTTTGCACTGGGTGGACCTACGCGACTTCCTCGTGTTCATGGGGGTTGTGAATAAACCCCACCTCTCTTCCATGGGCACGCTGGACGCCAATGAAGCCGTTGCTTCCGTCGCCTACCGGCTGAACGAATTTTTCGCCATCTATCCCATCACGCCCTCGTCGCCGATGGCCGAATTCGCGGATGAATG
>JBIHZT010000431.1:0-4079 GCA_044240265.1 Luteolibacter sp.
CAACGCGGACGCCGCCTGCAACCCGTATCTCGCCGCCACCCTGATGCTCGCCGCCGGCCTCGAAGGGATCCGCGAGGATCTCGACCCCGGCCCCGCCCAGGAGGAGAACCTCTACGAACTCACCCCCGAGGAATTCGCCGCCCGCGGCATCAGCGAGTTACCGAAAACACTCGATGAAGCCGTCGCCGCCTTCGCCGCGGATCCCTTCGTCGAGAAGACCCTCGGCACCGAACTGCGCAACGAATTCATCACCTACAAATCCGAGGAATGGCGTCAATACCACCAGCGGGTCAGCCAGTGGGAAATCGACACCTACGCAAGAATGTTCTAATGTAATGCCCGTCCTACTCGAAAATCTAGCCTGGCCGGAGATCGCCGCCCTCCGCGAGAAATGTGGCGGTCTCCTGTTGCTGCCGATTGGCGCGACGGAACAACACGGTCCGCACCTGCCGGTCGCGATGGACACCTTGTTAGCCGAAGCCGTCTGCCATGCTGCCTCCAGCAAAACAGGCGTCCCGGTGATGTCGGCCCTGCGCTACACCGTCTCCCAAGGGCATACTCCGAAGTGGCCGGGCACCTTCTCGCTGCGGCACGAGACGTTCATCGCCACCCTCCGCGACATCGCGGCATGGGCCGTCGCCACCGGCTGGAAAAAACTCCTCCTCATCAACTCCCATTTCGGCAACGACGCGCCCGCACGCGTCGCCGTGGATCAACTCCGTCTCCTCCATCTCGGAAAGCTGCAGATCGGTCTCATCCACGTCTTCAAGCTCAGCGACGCGATCTGGCAGGAATACACGCTGGATGCCGGCGACCTCCACGCCAACCAGGCGGAGACCTCGCTCATGCTGCATCTCCACCCGGACCTCGTCCACATGGACCGCCTGACCGAGGCAGACGATCCGGACCGCACCGGGGACAGCGTGTTCTGTTATCCCGTCGCCCAGACCAGCCTGAACGGCGTCACCGGCCATCCTTCCCGGGCCACGGCGGAGCAGGGACGGATTCTGTTTCACGGCATGGTCCAGGTCCTCACAGAAAAAGTCACCGCGGCCATCGCCGAGACACCACCTCTTGCCCCGGAGCATTGGGCGGACATCCCCTCGGTGCCTTATGATTGAAGGACCGTTCCAAGGCGGCTGCCTCTGCGGCGCCATCCGCTATCAGGTGAGCGGCCCGGCGGTGCAAACCAGCTACTGCCACTGCGAAGACTGCCGCAAGGCCAGCGGAGCGCCCGCGGTGGCATGGACGTTTTTCAAATCCGGCACGCTGACCTGGCTGCGCGGCAATCCCAAGGTCGTAAATTTCGCCAACCGCGAGCGCTCCTTCTGCGGCGACTGCGGCACGCCACTGGTTTTTTTCGATCCAGCCATCCCGGAACTTTTCGAAACCAACACCTGCACGATGGACGACCCGGCCCCTCACGCGCCCGGCGACCACTGTTGGGTGGCGGATGAAATTCCATGGGTGTCCAAACTGGCGGATCTACCCCGCTACGAACTTTCCTCACCACCGCCTCCGCCATGAGCTTTCCCCCATGCGTGGAAATCCCTGCCGGTTCGTTTCTGATGGGCGGCATTCCGGACGACAAGTTCGTGTCGTCCGTGGAACTGCCGCGACACAAGGTCGCCATTCGGCACCGATTCGCCCTGGGCGTCTTCCCGGTGACCCGCCGTGAATGGTTCGAGGTCACCGGTGAAAATCCAACCGACTCCACGCTTCCCGTCACCGGCATCGACTTCGGACAAGTCAGCCGGTTCCTGCTTCTTCTATCAGACCAAACCGGCGGACGCTGCCGCCTCCCCAGCGAGGCCGAGTGGGAATACGCCTGCCGCGCCTCCAGCGCCACGGTCTTTCCCAGCGGCAACAGCCTTGATGCCAGCCAGGCGAACTTCCTCTACGACGAGTCCGGTGGAGAAGTCGGCCTCGGCTCCCCGACACCGGTCGGAAACTATCCGGCTAACACCTTCGGCCTTCACGACATGCCGGGAAACGTCTGCGAATGGACGGCGGACGCCTGGCATCCCGATTTCCACAACGCGCCTACCGATGGCGCCCCATGGCTGGAGGATGGAAAACCCGGTCGCCGCGTCATCCGCGGCGGCGCCTGGGACCACCTGCCGCGGGTTCTCCGCGCCTCGTGGCGGGATTGGGCACCGGAAAGCGCGCGCTGGGACAACCTTGGATTCCGCGTGGCCCTCACTCTCTAGCAATCCATGGAACTCTCACTCTACAAAACCCTTTGGGGCCACGACGGCGGACTGGACCACGCCATCCACCTTTGCGCGGAGGCGGGCTTCCAAGGCATCGAAGGTCCGGTTCCGCTAGATCCGGCGCGGCGGGCGGATTTCCTCGAAACCCTCCAACAATCCGGACTCGGATGGATCGCGGAAGTCAGCACCTGCACGCCTGCCGGCTTTTACGTCCCGCTGCCCGGCCGGAGCGTGGAGCAGCACCTCGAATCCCTGGAAAAAGGAATCGTCCACTGCCTGGAAGGTTCGCCACGTTTTATCAATACGATGGCTGGCTACGACGCGTGGAGTTTCACCGATTCACTCCGCTTCCACACCGGCGTCGTCCGGCTTCAGGCAAAGCATGGAATCATCATCTCCGTCGAAACCCATCGCGGTCGCTCCACCTACAATCCATGGCAAACCCGCGATCTGTTGGAAGCGCTGCCGGACCTCCGGATCACCTGCGACTTCAGCCACTGGTGCGTCGTCAGCGAGCGTCTCGTTCTCGATGAATTCGAGGAGATCCTCGCGCTAACCGCCCGGCACGCCCACCACATCCAGCCGCGCGTCGGCTACAGCCAGGGGCCGCAAGTGCCGGACCCGCGCGCTCCGGAATACGCGGACGCCCTCGTCGCCCACGAGCGCTGGTGGACCGTCGTCTGGGATTCCATGGCTGCCAGAGGCATCACGAAATTCACGATGACCCCCGAGTTCGGACCCGACGGCTATCTCCAACACACTCCCTTCACCCGAATCCCCGCAGCCGATCTCTGGGAGGTCAACCGCTGGATCGGCCTGAGACAGCGTGAGAGGTTTCAGAGTCATTTCCACCACCACCCGCCAAGATGAATCCGGATCCAACATTGTTAGCCAGCATCCACGCCGCGGCGGACCAGCCCCGTGAGCGGTCCTGGACCCTGCCCGCCGCCGCATACACCGACCCGGCGTTTCACGCCTTCGAGAACAGGGAAATCTTCCACAAGGAGTGGATTTCGCTCTGCCATGTCTCACAGCTTCAGAAGCCGGGCGACTTCGTGCGCGTCGATCTTTGCGAGGAACCGCTCATCGTGCTGCGCGGCAAGGACGACGTGATCCGCGTGCTTTCCCGCACTTGCCGCCACCGTGGGATGGACGTCATGCCAAGCGGCTTCGGCCACCCTGACGAAGGAAACAAGCGCGTCATTCTCTGCCCCTATCACATGTGGAGTTACGACCTGACGGGCAGGCTCGTCGGCGCGCCGGAAATGCAGCAGGCGGATGACTTCGACCGCAGCGAGGTGTGCCTGCACGAGTTCCCCAGCGGGATCTGGGAGGGATTTGTGTTCGTGAATCTATCCGGCGACGCTCCGCCGCTTGCCGCCAAGCTCGCCGAGCTCAAGGACAAACTCATCGGCAAGTGGCACATGGCCGACGCCGAACTCGTCTGGTCCGCCCACTGGGACTGCCCTTTCAACTGGAAGATCCTTGTCGAGAATTTCATGGAGTGCTACCACCACCTCGGCGCGCACCGCAAGACCCTCGAACCCTTCCTCCCGGCGAAGGGCTGCTGGACCGAACCCTACAACGAGAATTTCTCCGCCATGCACCTGCCGCTCAAGGAGGTCATGCAAAACGAAATCCGCGACGCGGGCCAAGCCGACACCGCCTTCCCGGTTTTCCCCGGACTGGGCCTCGAAGACTGCCTGGAGTGGTCGATCTACCTCGCCTATCCGAACTGCCTCTTCTTCAACGCCCCGGACCGCGTCTATTGGTACCGCATCCTCCCCACCGGTCCGGAAACCAGCAGTCTCACCACCACCATGTTGATTCGGCCGGACGCAAAAACCCTTCCCGACTACGAGGCCA
>JBIHZT010000023.1:0-13817 GCA_044240265.1 Luteolibacter sp.
GATCGGTGCAAGGCCTGCGCGCCCGTGGTGGCTTCGAGGTGGACATCACCTGGATGGATGGAAAAGCCGTTTCCTATCAGATCCGTTCCGCCAAAGCCCGCGAGCTGAAAGTCCGCGTGAATGGCGAAATCAAAACCGAACTCTCAACCGCTTCGAAACCCGGCGAATGACCGAACACTCCATGAAAATCAAACACAGCCTTCCTGTGGGACGGCTGTGAACCGAATCTGTAAATAGAAAGTGCCGGCCTATATCATGAAAAACGTCCGTTTCATCCTGCAAGTTCTTGTTTGCTCGGTCCTCCTGACTCTCCTATCCGCCTCGGCGCATGCGCAACCCAAAGATTACCTGGCGCGCATCCGACAGGCCAAGGTCGGCCTGTTCGTGCATTATGTTTTCGGCCAGACCAAGGGGCGTCTCGTGCTTTACACGCTGATGAACATCGAGGGCCGGAAGCCGAAGGATCTGAACGAGCTTGCGGACGCGTTCGATCCGAAAAAGTTCGCCGATTTCGCGGAGACGATGGGGGCGGAGTATGTCATTTTCACCGCGTTCCACGCTGGCATTAACACACTCCATCCGAGCCGGGTCATGGGGGAGATATGCCCGGAAAAAGTGAGCAAGCGTGATGTGATCCGGGAGCTGCAGGACGCCATGGACGCGAAGGGCATCCCGCTCATGCTCTACTGGCACCCGACGGATTCCCACGACTTGAGCCGGGAGGAATTCGACCGCATCACGTCGAGATACCCGGATTTCGGAGGGTTTGTGCTGAAGTTGATGCAGGAGACCACGGCCCGCTATGGCAACCGGGTTGCCGGATACTGGTTTGATGCGCCCAACGGCAAGTATTCCCAGACCTCAGTGCCGCATTTCAAGTCCGTGATTCTCAAGGATACCCCGCACGCCGTGATCTGGGCCAACGGCAGCCGCCGCGTTCTGTTCAACCTAACCACCAAGGAGTGCTCTCCACGGCCGTCGCCGGATCTCAATACGGACCACTGGGAAACCATGACCACGCAGATTTGCATGTCGCCGGGTGTCGGTTGGTGGGCAAAGCCGCACGGGCAAATCGCCATCGATGCCCGAGGTATGTTCCGTTACACGGTCCGCCTGGCCGGAACCATGGGGCAGACCAACGGTGGTGCGGCGTGGTCGGATGGTCCGTATGGGGACAACACCTGGGGCAGCGGCGTAGCCGAAAATCTTGCGGAAATGGGCAGGATACTCAAGGCCCGCCGGAAGGCCATCTACGGCACCAAGCCGAGCTCCTCATACGTGACAGAGCCAAACACGTTGCAGACGAGCACTTGGGGCGTCGCGATGGATGCCGCCGATGGCAAGGCGGTTTATCTTCACGTGTTAAATTCACCAGATGGGTCCACCCTCGAAATCGGCAAGGCTTCACTCTGTCTCTTCCCTTGGGAGCGAAGTGGGACGCGGTGGATACGGTCATCCGCTTGCTAGTTAAATACTAGCATGCCATTTTTATGATCTCCATCCGCATGCTTCAATCGATCTCCTGCCCGCGCTGCCCAAAGCCTGGGCCAACGGCTCGGTCAAAGGCCTGCGCGCGCGGGACGGCTTTACCGTGGATCTCGAATGGAAGGACGGCAAACTCAGCCAGGCGACCATCGTTTCGAAATCCGGCCAACCGGTCCGACTCCGCCACGGCACGGTGACGCGGGATCCCTGCATTCCGGCCGGAGGCCTCTATCACTTTAAATCCTGACATGGTCGATCAGCCGGACGTCGCCGTAAAACACGGCGGTCGCCAGAATGGACGGCTGATCGAGGCTGGTGACGGGTTGCAACGTCTCCGCATCGACCAGGGACAGATAGTCGGTGCGGGCGAGGGGAGACGCGTTGATGGCGGCGGTCGCGGATGCGATGATCTCCGCGGGAGATTTGAGTCCGGCGGCGGCTAACAACGCGAGCCGGATGCGGGGGGCGTCGGCCCGTTGCTCCGGGGTGAGGCGGGTGTTGCGGGAGGACATCGCGAGGCCGTCCGGCTCGCGGACGGTTGGGCAGGGAATGATTTCCACCGGGACGTCCAGATCGCGCACCATCCGGCGGATGACGGCAAGCTGTTGGAAATCCTTCTCGCCGAAGACGGCAGCATCGCATCCGGTAAGCAGGAACAATTTCAAGACGACGGTGCAGACGCCGTCGAAGTGGCCGGGGCGGGTGGCTCCGCAGAGGCCGCGCGAGAGCAGGCTTTCGCTGACCGTGACGGAGCGGTCCTGAAAATACATGGAATCCGCGGCAGGGGTGAATGCGAGATCGACCCCGGCGGTCTCGCAGGCGGCGAGGTCGCTGGCCATCGGCCGCGGGTAGGCGGCGAGGTCCGAGGCGCGGTCGAATTGGATGGGGTTGACGAAGATGGATACGACCACGGTGCCGTCAGGACCGGCAATTTCGCGGGCGCGGTGCATTAGGGAAATGTGGCCGGGGTGGAAGGCTCCCATGGTCGGGACGAGGACGACCGGGTGAGGGGAGTCTTTCAATATTTCCCGCAGGGCGGCTCCGGCTTCGGCGATTTTCATGCGCCGGAGTATTCCCGCCGGTGCGGGCGGAGCAAGAATTACCGCCGTCAGGAGAAAACGATGCGGGCGCGGATCGTTTCCGATCCGCGCCCGATTTTGCACATTATCCCCCCAAAGATCCCGGATGGTTTCCGCTTGGCCGATGACCGACTTCCCCCCGGAGACCGATCTGACCTGGGCGGAGCCGCCCGGAATAGAATATGTTGAGAAAGGTTTTCAGTTCACCGAAGTGATCCATCGCCTTTCGTTGGAGGTAAGTTGAACCAAAAATTTAAGTAACCGAAGCAAAAGTGGGTCTCATTTCCGGTCAAGTGGTCCCATAATCGGCCAAAAGCGGCTCATCTTGAGGGGCTTTGGCAGAAGGACCGCTGATCCAGGCGAGGAATTCCTGGTTTCCGTCGGTGCCGGTGATGGGCGAGGGTATGAGGCCGCGCCATTCGCAGCTGTGCTGCCCGGTGACGAATTGGCGGATTTTCTCGATGGCGCGTTGGTGCAAGGCCGGATCGCGGACGATGCCGCCGCGGCCGATGTCCTCGCGTAGGAGCTCGAACTGAGGCTTGATCAGGCAGACGACGCTGCCGGCGTCATCAAGCACGGAGAAAATGGCGGGTAGGACCTTGGTGAGGGAAATGAAGGATAAGTCGGTGACGGCGAGGCGGACTTTTTCGCCGATGTCGTCGGGGACCATGTGGCGGGCGTTGAACTGCTCTTTGACGACGACGCGGGGGTCGTTGCGGAGTTTCCAGACGAGCTGGTTCGTCCCGACATCCACGGCGTGGACGCGGACGGCGCCGCGCTGAAGCAGGCAGTCGGTGAAGCCGCCGGTGGAGGCGCCGACGTCGATGCAGGTCCAGCCGGCGGGGTCGATCTGGAAGGCGTCGAGCGCGCCTTCCAGCTTCAGCCCGCCGCGGCCGACGTAGCGTTGTTTTTCCTTCACTTCGAGCGGCGCGTCTTCGGGCAGCTTGGTGGCGGGCTTGTCGATGATGCGGTCGCCGCTGCGGACTTCCCCGGCGAGGATGAGGCGCTTGGCCTGCTCGCGGGAATCGCAGAGGCCTCGGGCGACGAGCATGGCGTCGATGCGGTCTTTTTTCATGCGAATCAATGGTCGCCGCGGAAGTGTTCGCCGAGCAGGTCGCGGCCGAAGTCGCCGTCGAAGCTGCGCCAGGTGGCGTGCACGTGGTTGGCGTTGTTCTGGGTGTTGGCGGCTTCCATGAGGAAGGTGGGGCCTTGGATGCGGTAGTAGTAGGGCTCGCCGGGCTTGCTGCCGCCGGCCCAGCCGAAGCGGATCTTCTCGATGCCGGCGGCTTTGATTTTCGCCATGTCGGTGGCGGCGATTTCCGGGCGGTAGCGGCCGGTGTATTCGGAAATGAGGGTGAGCAGGGCGCTGCGCTGGATGCCGGTGAGGTCGGAGGAAATCACGCCGACCGGGTCGAGCACGGTGGCCTTGCGATTCTCGAAACTGAGGATCTCGGCGGGGGCCTTGTCGCTGAAAATGACGTCCGTTTTTCCGGCGGCGAGCAGAGTGGCGGTGAGAGTGCGGGCGAGGTCCTCCTCGGCGGCGAGCACCCGCAGGCCTTTTTTCGGACCCTCGCGGACTTCGCCGGGATTGGAGCCCATGAATGAAGGGGTGACGGAAATTCCTTTGCCTTCGACGAGGGTGATATTGACGGAAAGGTGGTGGCCCTCGAAGCGCCAGCCCCAGCCTTTCGGATCGCCGGGCGTGCCGAAGACGGCGACGAAATAACGGCCGGAGTCGCGCTTGACCGGGTCTTTTTCGATTTCCGCGAGCACGCTTTCCAGGGACGTGATCTGGGTGGCCTTGAGTTTGCCTTTTTCGCTGAGGGCGGAGTCCACGAGCTTCATGGCGGCCTCGCGCTGGGCGGCGGTCATCTCCTTGAGCGGAAGCCCGGCGCGGTCGCGTGGAGTGTAGCGGAAATTCTCGCGCTCGTCGCTGGCGAAGGGGAGAGCGGCCTTGGCTTTTTGATCCGCGTCGAGCGTGGCGAGGAAATTTCCGGCGGCTTCGGCGCAAGTGACGGGGGCTTCCTTGGCCAGCAAGGGAAGGGTGAAAAACAGGCTTAGCAGGAGTTTTTTCATCGGAGAGACAACCAATCACGAACGGAATGGACTCGCAAGGCGAGTCTCGGCGAAGAAAGGCGCCCGCAGGCGACACTTGTGCCTTGCCTAGCAGGCATTCCAGCGTCAACGATTTCCAAAGTGACACGCCACCGCACCGACGACCTTAGGATTACAGGCTTGAACCCGCTGATTTCACCGGCGGTTCTTGCGTATTATTTACCCCTCACCGAGCAGGCTTCCGAGCTGGTCGCCAGCGCGCGCTCCCAAGCGGATGCGATTCTGCGCGGTGACGATGACCGCCTGCTGGCCATCGTCGGGCCGTGCTCGATTCATGATCCGGAAGCGGCCATGGAGTATGCGGTGAAGCTCAGGGAAGAGGCGAAACGGATTGAAAAAGACGTTTTCGTGATCATGCGCGTCTATTTTGAAAAACCCCGGACGACGGTGGGCTGGAAGGGACTCATCAACGACCCGAATCTTGATGACTCGTTCGATATCAACCAAGGCCTGCGCATCGCGCGCGGACTACTGCTGGACTTGGCGAACATGGGCGTGCCGGCCGGCACGGAGTTCCTCGACACGATTTCCCCGCAATACATCGCGGATTTGATCGCGTGGGGAGCTATCGGCGCACGGACCACGGAATCGCAGATTCATCGCGAACTGGCGTCCGGGCTCTCGATGCCGGTCGGTTTCAAAAACGGCACCGGCGGGTCGATTCAGATCGCTCTGGACGCGATCCAGTCATCCTCGCGCCCTCATCATTTTCTCTCCGTGACCAAGCAGGGCGTCTCCGCGATTGTTTCCACCGCCGGAAACGAGTCCTGCCACCTCATCCTGCGCGGCGGGAAGTCCGGACCGAATTACGAAAAGTCCGAGATTGACGCCGCCGCCGAGATGTTGCGGGAGCAGAAACTCATCGAATCCGTGATGGTGGACTGCTCGCACGGCAACTCCATGAAGGACTATCGAAACCAGCCACTGGTAGCGCGCAACATCGCCAACCAAATCGCGGCGGGTTCCAAGGTGATCACCTCGGTGATGATCGAGTCCAATCTCGTGGAGGGCAATCAGAAGCTGGCCAAGGATCTAACCACGCTGACGCGCGGTCAGTCGGTGACGGACGCCTGCATCGGCTGGGATGACACGGTCGAGACCCTGGAGACGCTCGCCGCCGCGGTGCGCAAGCGGCGGGAGGTCTGAAGAGGGCCAACCGAAGATCACCTGCGGCCTTTGTCTTTCAACGGATCATAGACCGGATAGGCGCGGGGCGCGTTTGAAAAAGGATCGGCGTTCCTCGCCAGGTGGTCTTTAATCAGAAACCAAATCGCGATCGCCAGAAGGAGGGAGAGGACCTTTGCGATCCAGTTGTGGGTCAGGTTCAGTTTCATGAGACGGTTTGCCGGAGACGAAGATTTCCGCGAGCTTCTCCCGGAATTGTTTCTCGGTGAGGTTGCGCTGGAGCACGCCGTTCTCACAGATGGAAATGGCACCGGTTTCCTCGCTTACGACCACGGCGATGGCATCGGTGCGTTCCGTGAGTCCGATCGCCGCGCGGTGGCGCAGTCCCGTCGAGCGGTCCTTCATTTCGCGCTCCGTCACCGGGAAGACACAAGCGGCACCGGCCACTCGCTCGTCCGCGATGATCATGCCGCCGTCGTGCAACGGGGCCTTGGGGTGGAAGACGGTCATTGCCAGCTCCGGCGAGAATTGCGCGTCCAGCACCACTCCGCTGTCGAGGTGGTCCTTGAGGCTGATGCCACGCTGGATCGCAAACAGCGCGCCGATCCGCTTCTTGGAAAGATTGATGACCGCGTCGGCAAAGCGCTCCAGGAAGGCCAGCCTGCGTTTGCTGGAAAACGAGAACAGCGGGTTGCTACCCAGTCGCGCCAGGCCGTTGCGCAGCTCCGGCTGGAAAATCACGATCAGCGCGACGGTTAGGATGGTCGCCGCGCCCTTGATGATCCAGCTGATCACCTCGAATTTGAAAATCGTGGAAACCAGCGTGAGAACCACCAGGATCGAGCCGAGTCCCACCAGGATTTGCGCACCGCGGGTCGCCCGGAACGCCCGGTAGATTTGATAGATACAGGCGGCGAGAAGAAGGATCTCAATGCCGTCCCGCCAGTGATCTTGTATGAATTTCCACATCCGGTTTGCGTTGTGGGTAATGCTACACCGGGGCGTTTGGAAGAGGCAATCTTAGAAATTCCGGTGCCCTTCGCATCATCCGGGCAACTCACCCCTTGCCGTCACCGGTTCGCTGGTTTTAACTCCGCGCATGCACGAGGAAATCAAGCTCACCCGGGAAGTCGCCGCCATTCAAATCCCCAGCGGAGACTCGCTCACGCTGCCCGTCGGCACCGCGGTCTTCATCACCCAGCGCCTTGGCGGAACCTACACCGTCGCAACTTCCCAAGGCTTGGCGCGCATTTCCTCGCAGGATGCCGACGCTCTCGGCGTGAACCCCGAGGAGGAGCTCAAGAAGCAGGCGGATGTCATCCGGCTCAAGGACGCGCCGCTGGAAGAGCAGGTCTGGCACCAGCTCAAAGGAGTTTTCGACCCGGAAATCCCAGTGGACATCGTCAATCTCGGCCTCGTTTACGACTGCATCATCGAGGAATCCGAGGGCAAAAAAACCGTCGCTGTGAAAATGACCCTCACCGCGCCCGGTTGCGGCATGGGACCGGTCATCGCCGCCGACGCGCAGGCCAAGATCATGACTATCGACGGCATCGACGACGCCCGTGTCGAACTCGTCTGGGATCCCGCCTGGAATCAGGAAATGATTTCCGAAGAGGGGAAAATGAAACTCGGAATGATCTAATCGGCAGCTGTTCCGCCGGATTTCCACGTCTGGTCGATGTAGGCGATGATCGTCGGAATCGCCACGTCAAATGTGTCCGCCACTTCTTCATAAGCGCGGCGGCCCATGCCGATGGGGTCGGGCACGTCCGTGCCGATCCTGTTTTCCGCCGTTTCCGCGAACTCGCAGACCAGATAGAACTTGTCGGAGTGATGAGGGAATCTCGCCTCAAGTGTCTGCAAATGGCCCAGCGTCATCGCGAACACATGCGTTGCCTCGGATAGGATTTTCTCCGACACCTGCCTGCTGCCGAAGTTCTCCAGGCTCGCACCGCGCTTTTTCAAGAGTGCGGCCGTCTCCGGATTGCACGGAGTTCCCTTGGACGCGGCCACACCGGCGGAACTCACTTCAAAATCATCCCGCCCCTCGACCGCCTTCCGGAAGAGGCCTTCCGCCATGGGGCTGCGACAGGTATTTCCGGTGCAAACGAAGAGCACGTGCTTCAAATCAGGCATCCGGAGGAATCTGAGGGGTGGAAAACGATTCGTCAAATCGCAATAGGTGCTTGATTCCGCATGCAAGAATCCACGCCTTGCCAGGCAGCGGATTGCAGTTTAGAACCCGTCTCCTTTCTGAATTACCATGAAAAACTTGCTCCCAAGAGTGTTGACCTGCGCCACGGCGCTTTTTGCGATGAGTCCGAATTTATATGCGGAGAAAATTCCGGACGGCGCAGCCGAAAAAATCACCCTCGCCATCCCCGACCAGTCCTACGCCAAGCCGGAGAAGCCCCGCAGGCTACTGGTCTTCTCCAGGACCAATGGATTCCGCCACGCATCCATCGTCACCGGCAAGGTCAGCCTCGCTGAGATGGGCCGCAAGACCGGCGCTTTCGAGACGGTCATCACCGAGGAACTCGACGAGTTCGAAGCCGGAAATCTCGCGAAATACGATGCCGTCTGTTTTCTCAGCACCACCATGAACGTGTTTGCTCCTCCCAAGGAAGCCTTCGCCGCCATGACCGATGACGGGAAAAAAGCAGCCACCGAGCGCGAGACCCGTCTCAAGGGCAACCTCATGAAATTCATCAAATCCGGCGGCGGCTTCATCGGCATCCACGCCGCCACCGATTGCTGCTACGAGTGGCCCGAATACGGAAAAATGATCAATGGCTACTTCGACGGTCATCCGTGGACCGCCGATACCATGGTCAGCGTGAAGGTCGAGCCCGGTCAGGAAAAGCACCCGCTCGTCGCCATGTTCGGCGGTGAGAACGTCGAGTTTCCCGAGGAGATCTATCAATTGAAGGATCCCTATGATTCCAAGTCTGTTCACATGCTTCTGCGCCTCGACACCGAGAAGACCGACATGGCCCGCCAGGGCATCAAGCGCACCGACGGCGACTTTGGCATTGCCTGGGCGCGCCATTGGGAGAACGGCCGGGTCTTCTACTGCTCGCTCGGTCACAACCACGAAATGTATTGGCATCCCAAAGTCGTCCGGCATTACCTGGCCGGCATCCAGTGGGCGCTGGGGGACTATCAGGTGGAGGTGCGGCGCTGATTCGGATTTGTCCGGAGCGGCAGCATCCCGCGGCCTTGAATTGACCCTGTGATGTCCGCAGGTGGCACGGGATGAAAAGCTCTCCGGGCTAGCAGGAAATTTTTGAATTTAGACATCAGTAACCTCGTCGGAGTGACCGACATTCAAAATCACGTCGCCATGAAAATCAGCATCACCTCACTTGCCTTTGCCGCCGCAATTTCAGCACTGCTTGGCACCACACCGGAAGCCAGGAGCGCCGATCTCGCCCTGCGGGGATACGGGTCGTACGACCTGGGCACCTCGGAAGCCTATTTCTCGAAAGGCCCCCGTCAGGGCGGTCGCTACCGGAATCTTGGGGCCGATTATTACCGTAGCGCGGAAATCGAGATCGATGCGGTGCGGAATTTTTCGAGGTCCCGTTCGGGCAGCATGAGCTTCGAGCTGTGGGTCATGCCATTTTACGGCGCGGACAGCGGCTTGGTGATCATGACCAACGCGCTCAAGCCGCTCAACGGCCGCCGCGCATTCAACGGCGTGTATGCCTCCGGTTCGGCCTTGTCTCTGGATGAGCCTGGATTTGCGGAGCTGAGCCTGTGGGAATACACCCGCAGGGGATGGGCCTTCCGCGATGCTTTGAGCTTCACCGAAGAGGACTGGTTCTGATCCGGATGAAGCCGCTGACGCAACTTGGATGCGCGCTTGTCATCGCCCTCACTAGCGGTGGCGGTGGGTATTGGATCGGGAAAAGCCGGTCGCCCGCCGCGTCGGATCCGGCGGCTGCCGTGGCGGCTTCAGACGCGCGATCCAGGCGGAGCGCCGCAGTTCCTCAGGATCTTCCCGATCTGCGTCGCAGGCTGGATGCCGAGAAAAATTCGCTTGTGCGATTCCAACTCGCGCTGCCGCATCTGGAGAGTTGGGTCGCGAAAGATCCGGCGGGAGCGCTCGACTGGCTCGCCGGACAGACTGCCAGCCGCCGCCGGGACGAACTGGTCCGGCTGGCGCTGAAGCAATACTCGGAGACCGATGCCAAAGGCGCGGCGGAATGGGCGCTGCGAAACTTGAGCGGGGGAAATTTGAACAACAGCCTCATCGCCATCGCGAATGAATGGGCGGATCAGAACGGGCGTGAGGCGGCAGCGTGGTTCCTCAAGCTGCCGGTAACGCGCGAGCGTAACGCTGCGGTCGAGAACATGTTCTTTATCTGGGGATCTAACGAACCAGCCTCCGCGCTGGAGTTCCTCCGCTTGGATTCTTCCGTCGGCAGCCTGTCACCCACGCTCCAGCGCGCCGCGCTCGCGGGCTGGGCCAAGAGCGATCCGGAAGCTGCGGTCACTGCGAGTCTTGAATCCAGCCGCACGCGGAACGATCCGGGGCAGTTTGCCAACACCCTGGCCAACTGGGCCACGCTGGATCTGGACGCCAGCTCGCAATGGCTGCTGGCCAAGGTGCCCGCCAGCGAGCAGCGAACCTCCGCCACCCGCGAATTGGCTGCGATTTTCGCCCAACAGGATCCAGCCGCCGGCACGGTCTGGCTGGACAAGCTAACGGCCGGCCAGGAGCGCGACTACGCGGCTGGCACCCTGGTCGCGGAATGGTCAAGGGACGCTCCGGCTGAAGCCGCCAAGTGGGCCGCCGGTCAGACATCGAGCTCGCTGGCACCCGAGGCGGTCGGCGAGGTTTGCCGGAATTTTCTCCGAAAAGACTCCGCTGCTTTTCAAGCATGGCGGGACGCGCTGCCGCCCGGCGCGATCAAGGATCAGGCCAGACAGGTCGGCGCAAACCCTGACGAGGAATAGTCGGTTTACGCACCTGAGAAGCTGTCTTGAAATGATAGGCAGGGTGCCAGTGTTGCTTACCTCTTTTCTCTATTTTAAGACAGCCTCCAAGAAAAAAGCCCGGCGGTGAGGCCGGGCTTTTTAGGGTGGTGAATGGACTCCGGGATTATTTGATCTCGTCTTCCTCGTCGATGGTGTGCGTGAGGATGAACTGGAGGTCGTCCAGACCGAGGTTGGAGGCGAATCCTTCGTCGCCGAGCACGTTGGTGACGAGCTGGGTCTTCTGGTGCTGGAGGATGCGGATCTTCTCCTCGACGGTGTCGCGCGTCAGGAGTCGATAGGCGATGACCTTGTTCTTCTGGCCGATGCGGTGGGTCCGGTCGATGGCTTGGTTTTCGACGGCGGGGTTCCACCATGGATCGTAAAGGATGACATACGATGCCGAGGTGAGGTTGAGGCCGGCACCACCCGCCTTGAGCGAAAGCATGAACACGGAAGGGTCCTTGGTCGTCTGGAAGCGCTCGATCTCGCCTTTCCGGTCCTTGGTCTGGCCGGTGAGGTAGTTGTAAGGGCGGTTGTTGAGTTCGAGGCGCGCCTTGATGAGGTCGAGCATGGAGACGAACTGGGAGAAAACGAGCACCTTGTGGCCTTCCTCGTGGAGCTGGTCGAGCAGGTAGAACAGCGATTCCATTTTCGCGGATTCCTCCTTGAGATACTTGGGATCGATGAGGCCGGGGTGGCAGCAGATTTGCCGCAGGCGCATGAGGCCTTGGAGGATGGCGAAGGAGTTTTTCTTCACCGCCTCGTCGGAATCAAGTCCTAGCAGCGCTTTCTGGATGCGCTTGAGTTCGTTTTTGTAAAGCTCCACCTGGATGCCTTCCATCTTCGAGTAGACTTCCTCTTCGGTCCGCGGCGGAAGGTCCTGAGCGACCTGCAGCTTGGTGCGGCGGAGCAGGAACGGACGCAGGCGCGAGGCGAGGCGGCTCTGGCTGAGCGGGTCCTTGCGCTTGTCGAAGCGTTTCTTGAAATACGCGCGGCTGCCGAGTACGCCGGGCATCGCGAAAGCCATGAGCGACCACATGTCGAGCAGGCGGTTTTCGATCGGCGTTCCGGTGAGGACCAGGCGGTTCTGGGAGTCGAGCTCGCGGGCGCACTTGGCGGCCTTGGAGTCCGGGTTCTTGATCTGCTGGCCTTCGTCAAGGATGGTGGTGAGCCATTTGATGCCGTTGAGTTCCTCGCCACAAACGCGGAGCTGTGCGTAGTTGAGCACGAGGATGTCGATGTTGTTCTGGATGTGAGGAACGTCGATATCGTCGCGATTTTTGAGGATCTTGACCTTGAGCTGCGGGGTGAATTTCCCGGCTTCGCTGAACCAGACGTCGAGGACGGATTTGGGACAGACGACGAGGGCGGGCTTTTTCATGCCGCCGGTCTTGCGGTGTTCTTCGAACAGCCAGAGCAGATAGGTGAGCGACTGGATGGTTTTACCGAGACCCATGTCGTCGGCGAGGATGCCGCCGAAATTGTTGACGCTGAGGTAGGCGAGGAACTTGAAGCCGTCTACCTGATAAGGCCGGAGGGTGGCGTTGAGGCCTTCCGGGAGGTCCGGGTTGACTTCGAGCTGGATGTCGTTGGCGCGGTTCTTGATGCGCTCCCAGGCTTTCGGATCGAAGACCTCGGCGGCCTTGGGATCGGAAAGCTGTAGGGCGTGCATGCGGTGCGTCTCGCCGGAGAGGTCGAAGGGATCTAGCCCGAGGCGGGTGACGGCTTCGCGCTGGTCGGCGTCGAGCTTGATTTCCAGACGCATCCAGGTGCCGTCGTCCATGCGGACGTAGCCACCGCGGGCGGCGACGAGCTGGCGGATCTGGGCTTTGGAGAGATTCGCCCCCTGCACGTCGATGACGATGCGGAGGTCGAACCAGTCGATGTCCTGGCCGACGACCTCGAAGCGCACGGCGGCGGTGACGGGATCGGCGAGGATGGACTTGAGGCGGAGATCGATGTCGAGCTCGATGTTCTCGGGCATCGCCTTGATCCATTCCGCGAATTTTTCCGGGAACTGCTTGGTGATGCGGGATTTGAAGGAAAGCAGCTTTTCGTCGTAGCTAAGGCCCATTTCGTCGAGGATCGCGGGAACCGGATAGAGGTCCTCGCGGGCGAAACGAAGGAGTTGTTTGCCTTTGACGGGCTGTTGTTCGGCGAGCTCCCAGCCTTCCTTGACGAGGCGCTCGGTGCGGCGGCCCTTGGTCTCGATAGCGGTGACGTCGATGACGAGGTGCTCGGTCTCGGCGGCGGTGAGGCCGGCGATGAGCTTCATTTCGAACTTCGGCTTGAGTTCGAGATCGATGACGCGTTTTTTGAGCGACTCTGGCAGCGCGGCGCCGATTTTGCGGAGGAACTCGACGCCTTCGAGCGAGTCGATGACGCGCGTCGGAATCAGATAGCGCGGCATGACGTCGGTTTCCTCAAGCCAGCGTGGCGGGCCGGGGAAGACGGTTTCGTCGGATTGATAGAGTTCCTTGCGGCCTGGCAGGAGGCGCACGGAGTGGGAGACGTTCTCGCCGGCGGCGGTGACGAGTTGGAGCGCGAAACTTTTCGGATCGTATGGTTCGTCCTCGCAGATCCAGGAAAGCGGGTCTTCGGAGACTTTGAATTCCCGTTCGTCAAGGTTGACGATGTAGCCGCTGAGTGCGGGCTGGCGGAAAACGCGGTTCATGAACCGGCAGGATTCCTCTTGGTCGAAGTCGAGCGTGGTATCGCCGTATTTGCGGTAGAAGGCGAGATAGTGTTCCCAGAGCGTCTGGCTGGAAGCGTCCATCAGCAAGGCGGCCTCGTGGTGGAGATTGACGTAGGCTTCGATGTCGCTCTTCTCGCGGAGCTGGATCCAGACGCCGGCTTTTTGCTCCTTCACTTCAAGGCGGGCCTCGTTGATCGTGGCGACGAGGCGGAAGGCGACACTGACGGGGGCGTCTTGCGGCGGGCGCTCGTTGACTTGCTCGATGCGCTCATACCAGGAGGCGACTTCACGCTCCTGCTCCCAGTCCGCCATTTTTTTCTGCACGTGACCGA
>JBIHZT010000432.1:0-4073 GCA_044240265.1 Luteolibacter sp.
TTCTTGTCCAGCGCCTCGTCCTCAAGCAGGCGCTCGATCAAAAGTGGGACCAGGACCCCGCCGTCATCGCCAGACTCGTCCGCGCCCGCGAGACAACGCTCACCGAGAGCTTTCTTCAGAACGCCTCCACCGCCGATCCAGGCTACCCAACCGATGCCGAACTAACGACCGCTTACGAGTCCGCCAAATCCAAGCTGCTCGTTCCCCGCACCTATAAACTCGCACAGATCTACATCGCCAGCGATAAGGCCAAGCTCGACCGCGTCCTCAAACAGCTCAAAGCAAAAAACGCCGATTTCGCCGCCCTCGCCCGCGGCAACAGCGAGGAAGCCGGCAGCGCCGCCCAAGGTGGTGAAATCGGCTGGCTGACCGAAGACCAGGTCCAGTCCGAGATGCGAGCGACGCTACCCAAGCTCGCCCTCGGCTCCGTTTCCGAACCCATCCGGCTGAAGGACGGCTGGCACATCCTCAAGGTTCTCGACATCCGCGAAGCTCGCACGCCGGCCTTGGATGAAGTGCGCGAAAATCTAATTGCCCAACTTCGTGCCGAGCGCGCCCGCACCAAGCGCCAGGAATACCTCACCGGGCTGATCAAAGACCACCCGTTGGCCATCAACGAAATCGAGCTCTCCAAGCTCGCCGCCAAACCGTGAGCGCACCAGCGCCTCCATTCTCCACCGCATCCGTCCCATGAAGCCCAAACGATTTTACTTCCGCAGCACCTCGCTATTCAGCGCCCCGCTGCGCTGCGGCGCACCCGTCTTCATCGGCTTCACCGTGCTCATCAGCGGGCTCGGTGCCGAAGCCGGCGACCTTCTCCGCGGCGGCGCGGGCGGCTCCAATGCGAGTGGCGCGCCACGGCCGGGAGCCGCCGGCGGAGCGTCCGCGGCCACCGCCACCAATGCCGCGCGGGTGAACGCGAAGGACACCCTCGCCCGCACCGCGCGCACGCTCGAAGCCGTCCGCGCCATGCAGAACGCCGCCCGCAATGCGGCGATCAACGGCGCTAACAACCTCGGCCCGAACCCGAAAAACCCAGCGGTCAGACTTCCCAATGTTCCTAACGGTCTTGTCATCGGCGGACTCCAGATCAACCCTGGCGTCGCCATCGATCCCACCAAATGGGCGGGCGCAGAACTTCCCGTCGAGACGGTTTCGGGCGGGAAAACCACCGTCACCATCAAGCAGACCGGCCTGCAGGCGCTGCTCAACTGGGAGACATTCAACGTCGGCAAGCAGACCACCGTCTATTTCGACCAAACCGCCGGCGGGGCCAATGCCGCGCAGTTGGTCGCCTTCAACCAAATCAGCGACCCGAGCGGCAATCCCACCCAGATTCTCGGATCCATACGGGCCGAGGGTCAGATCTATCTACTCAACCGGAACGGCGTCATCTTCGGCGGCAGCAGCCAGGTCAACGCCCGCGGGCTGACGGTCTCTTCGCTGCCGATCAACGAAAACCTGATCGGCCCGGGTCTCCTCAATAATCCGGACGCGCAGTTCCTTTTCAGCGGCCTCGACATCCCCGCCGGGAAAAGCGGAACCGCCGCCTTCAATCCCGAAAAGCCGCTGACTCCGGACGGGATGTATGGCGACGTGATCGTACAGAAAGGCGCGGTCCTCACCAGCCCGTCCAACGCCGCGAAAGTCGGCGGACGCATCACCCTGGTGGCTCCTAACATCGTCAACGAAGGCAGCATCCTCACGCCGGACGGCCAGACCATCCTCGCCGCGGGCCTCCAGGTCGGCTTTGCCGCGCATTCCGGAAGCGATCCGACCCTCCGCGGCCTGGATGTGTATATCGGAGCCGTCACGGATCCGGTAGCGGGACTATACGCCGGCAACGTGACCAACGACGGCATCGCGGAAGCCCAGCGCGGAAGCATCGTCATCGCCGGACGGGAAATCAACCAACTCGGCTTGCTGGAGAGCTCCACGTCGGTCGCGTTGAACGGGCGTATCGATCTGCTTGCCCACTTTAATGCGATCAATAACCCGGACTACAGTTCCACCAACTCGGCGTCCGGCAGTCCGTTCATCTATCAGGACTCCGGGGTCGTTGGTTTGGGTGAAGGAAGCATCATCCGGATCCTGCCGGAGAACGACAGCGAGGCGACGACGATCGGCAGCGAGCTCGCGCTGCGTTCCCAGATCAATATCGCGGGGCGTTCCGTCTATCTGGGCCGGGAATCCACGCTGCTCACGCCGAACGCGCTGGTGGACATCAGCGCCGGCGAGTGGGTGTTCGCGGGAGGAAATCCCATTCCCCGCTTCGTCCAGTCCTCCGGGCAGGTCTATCTGGATCGCGGCGCCTTGGTCGATGTGTCCGGCTCGACGGATGTGTCCGCTCCTGTCTCACGGAACATCCTTTCTGTGGACCTTCGTGGAGCGGAGTTGGCGGACTCGCCGCTGCAGCGCACTGGCCTTCTGCGCAACGCCACCATCGACGTCGACATCCGGGACCAGGGTGTCTATCAGGGAAAATCGTGGATCGGCACGCCGCTCGCCGATGTCTCCGGATTCGCCAACCTCATCCAGCGGACAGCCGGTGAGTTGACGGTCGCCGGAGGAACCGTGACGATCAGCGCCGGGGGATCGGTGGTGATGCAGGAAGGCTCGAAGATCGACGTTTCGGGTGGCTTCACCCGGTTTGAAGGGGGCATGGTCAAAACCACCCAGCTTGTCCTGGATGGCCGCATCGTTGATATCGGCAAGGCGACGCCCGATGTCGTTTACGATCGCATTTTCGACTCAAGCTTTACTCAGGAGAATGTCAAATTCGGGGTCACCCGGGTGTTCAATCCCTCACTGTCGCCGGATGGTAGTCACTATGAACCGACTTCGGTGGAAGGCGCGGCGGCAGGAAAACTATCCATCACCGCGCCAGCGATGGCGTTGGACGGAAATCTTCTGGGCAAGGCCTTCGTCGGTGACCGCCAGCGCCTGACTCCGCCGAAGGCCGGCGCGCTAACACTTTCCTTCCTCGCCAAGGACAAGACCTACGCCACGCTGCCCAACCAGGCGCCGACACCGCCCCAGATCACTTTCCGCCAGGATGCCGCGCAAACGGCTGTGGCGACATTCTCGCTCGATGCGAATGGCGATCCACTCCCGCTTTCCGAGGAGCGGACCAAGGATGTGTTTCTCGCACCCGACTTGCTGACCAGCGGTGGCTTCGGAGAACTGACGGTGAACAACGACGACGGGAATATCCTCCTGCCGTCCGGCGTGACGCTTGAGGCTTCCGGGGGAGCGTCTATCACGTTTGCCGCGTCCAATATCGTCATCGACGGAAGCATCATCGCGCCGTCGGGGAAACTGTCGTTCAGCAGTGCTAACATTTCCCTCGACGCGCTCAATCGTCTCGGCTCGGAGCAGAGTCCGGTCCTGCCGACAGCGCTCGCGGATCGTGGCGGATTTTTCCTGGGAGCGACCGGCGTGATCAACACGGCGGGATCGCTGGTGGATGACCGGAACAGCACCAACCTGTCACTCATGCCGCCGCTGTTCATCAATGGCGGGACGATTTCCATCAACGCCTACTCCACCACCTTGTCCGAGGGTGGGCGGCTGGATGTCTCGGGTGGAGCCGTGGTGGATCCCCAGGGTGTGATCAAATATGGAGACGGCGGTTCCCTTTCGATCGCCGCGGGAAGGGATCTGAATCTCGCCGCGGTCCTGGGTGGAACGCTGTCGCTGGGCGCGGAGCTTTCCGGATTCTCGGGCGCGAAAGCGGGCAGTCTGTCAATTTCCGCACCCGCCATCCAGATCGGCGGCTTGTCCACTAACACCTCCGTGACGGTGCTGGATGCGGATTTCTTCAATCAAGGAGGATTTGGCGGTTTCACCCTCACGGGAACCGGTCTTGCGTCGGACCTGCGTTCCGAGTTCGTCACCGGCCTTTTGATCGCATCCGATACCCGGATCCGTCCGGTCGTTTCCGGATGGGCGGCCTCCACCGCCGGTGGTGGATTCACTCTGGGCCGGGTGACGAAGGAAGAAGGCGTGCGCTCACCTGCATCACTCACATTCAACGCATCGGGCGGAATCAACGTCTACGCCGGCGAGATTCT
>JBIHZT010000433.1:0-4066 GCA_044240265.1 Luteolibacter sp.
CTTGGGCGCGGGCGACCACCCGCGCGGCCCGGCCGTCACGCCGTCGATCACACAAGCGAACTCATCAAAACTCCCGGCGTGAAACGTGGTCACAGGCTGGACCAAGTGGATCAACTCAGCAGCAAGCCCCGCCCCTGAGAAAACCACGAGGCATGGAAAGACGCGAAGCACCAATCTGCGGAGCGTGGAGATCATCAAGGCTTTGGGAACATGAGGTGAAGCGATCAAAAATACCCGCAGATGGGAGCATGTCCATCACCCACACCCGGCGCCGGGCCGGGGATTAAGTGCTTCGTTGCGATGCTCTAATGTGCCGAGTACACTTGGAACTCGTTGATGTTGATCGCACGTTCCGCTTTCAGGACGTTCAGGCGGATTTCGCGGGCGCGGACGGGAGTGAATGTGACCGACTTGTCCGCGCCGATGGTCGTCCCGCGGCTGACTTCCTTCCACGCATCACCCTGTTTCACTTCGATGGCGAACTCGCGGGTCTCCGGCCATTCGATTTCAGATAGAAAGACGCCGGCGATTTCCTTTTCCTCGCCGAGATCGATGGCGAGCGTGCCAGCACGGGCATCGAAAGCAGAGGCCCAGCGGGTGGCGGTGTCGCCGTCGTTGGCTTTGGCGGGTTCGTATCCGGGCTGATCAAAGACGCTGGAAGCGGTGACGGGCTTGCCTTGGCTGATGGCCGGCGCGGGCTTCTTCCACTCAGGTTGTTTCCCGAGCCAGTTCACGATGTCCTTGGCGCGTGAGGCGGGAGTGATTTTGAGCGAGACGAGTTTACCGCCTTTCAACACGCCTTCGACGAGCGTCCTGCCGGGTGCATGGAGTTTGAAATCCACATCCCATTCGGCGGGCCAACCGGGGAAAAGGTGGAGCTTGCCGTCCACGCCGGGTTCCGGGGCTAACAACATTTCCTGAATGCCGGTGGACCCGGAGCCGCCCCAGTTGTGGTCGGGCAGCCAGTCGTGGCCGGGGCCGAAGAACGCGGGGAAGCGCGCCTGTGGCGCGGCGATGTTGGCCATCTTGTAGATCGCGCGTTTCTTCGCTTCCTCCGGCCAGGCGAGGGCGGCGGTGTTGGCGACGTTGGCCATCCACGAGTAGTCCTGTTTGCAAAGGCGGGCGCGGTCGGCTGGCACGGTGTCCCAAGTGTCGCGCGCGAGTTGCAAAGTCTCCGGCTTGGTGATGCCCGCGAGGCGATAGGGGAAATACGCATAGGCTTCGATCGGCTCCCATTTGTTATACTCCCGCTCCAGCGAACGGGCGGCGAGAATCGACTTGCGGCCCTGGCGCATGCCGGTCGGGATTTCCGGCAGCGTGGCTTGGATTTTCTTCAACCGCTCGCGCGACGAGGCGGAGAGCTCGGGAAGTTTCAGCAAACTGTCGGTGATGCGCCGCAAGCCGCAGACGACTTCGACGGGGTTCGTCGCGCCGCCGGCGTATTCGAGGCCGCAGGCGGGATAGATCAGCAGCTTGCCATCAGGGCCGAGCTCCTGGCCGCCGCGCTTCTTCGTCTCATTTCGATAGAAGCTGTCGTAGAAAAGCACGGTGCCTTCGATCCACGAGAGGTCGTCTTTCAGGGAGGTGCCGAGCGTGTCATGGGCCTGGAGCGCCATCCATGCGTGTTCGAGGCCCATCGAGAAATGATAGGTCAGGTGTTCCGCGCCGCAGAGACCGTCCGGCCGCGGACCGACGCCGCCGCTGCACAAGCCCCAGATATCGAGCGGCTCGACATAGACCACGCCGTCGGCTCCCTGTCTCCTCGCCCGGGACGCGGCGGTGGCGGAGCGGTCGCGGTAAAAGGCCAGCGAGGGCGCGAGCAGATCATTGTCGCCGTTCGCCAGGTTCGGCCAGCCGAGCCAGCGTTGGTTCTGCGACATGAAATAACAATAAGTCCAGCGGCGGAAATCCGGAGTGGTGGGAGCGCCCTTGGAAATGGGCAGCTCGTCGTTGTTATTGCCGGTGATGCGACCGGGTTTGTTGTCGGTGGTGAAGATGCCGCCGTTGAAAAGCAGCGGGATTTCACCGCCGCGGTTACAGGCGAGCATGTAGCGGAAAAGTGCGTAGTTCCGCGCGATCAGAAATCCCGGATCGTCCTTCGCCGCACCGGAATTGATGGCGATGTGCGAGCGCGACCAGAACTCGCTCCAGCGTTTCAATTCATCCGCCTTGGCGGACTTGATGAAGGTCGGACTCAGAGCGGCTTTGGCTTCCGCGCGCCATTTTTCCGGCTGCGCATCGAGCGCGGCGGCGAGGCGGATGGAAACGGTCTGCTGCTTGCGGGCCTGCGTGCTGCCGGTCCATGCCTTGCCATTCCAGAACTGCCACTGCACGGCGGACGCCACCGGCGTGGAAATCCCGCCGTCGATAGCAACCGCGCCACCGGAAACCCGGCGGGTGGTGGCATCATGGACGGCCCGCTCTTCGATTCCCCTGCCCTTCGCCATTTCAATCACATTCACGCCGTGATCGGCATTGCGGTGGAACCAGTTGAACCCAGCTTCATCACCTTTGATCTGGTCTTCCATCATCGTCCACTCGCCGGACATGTCCAACAACAGCCCGCTGCGTTTCTCCTGCCGCCATGAGCCGAAGGAAACTTCCAGCGGCTTGGCCTGCGCGGAATCGGATTGATAGATCAGCGTTTCCCCGGCGAACCAGAGCGAGGCTTTGAAATCTCCCTGCTTGATGGAAATCGTGCCGGTGGCGGGATCGAGTTCCTGGGAAAATCCGGCGACACCGAGATGGGCATCGGCCGGAGTGAGGCGCACGCAGCCGAGTTTCAGCAAGCGACCTTGTTCGTCGAACGCGCCGCTATGGGCGAGGTAGAGCCAGATCGATCCGTCCTGCACCCAGACATTCGCACCCGCGCCAAGGCGGCCTGATAGCGGCATGGAATCGAGCGAATCCTGCGACGGCGTGTCCCAGGTGATTTTATAGGCGTCGAGCGGACCCGCTGTCAGAGTTACGGTTGAGGCGATGAGGAGTGGGATGATGGATTTCATGTGCAAATTTCAAGGGGAATTTCGCTATCCGCCTGCGGGAGGCGAGAACTAAAGGAAAGGCGTGGTCATGCTGTCAGGTCAACCCGACCTATCCCATGCATTTTTCCAGCGATTCCTTGGACTTTCCTGACGAGACGCCATCAACCGCGTGCCTTCGTGGAAGAGCACGCCGCCATCATTAGGCGTGCTTGATCAGCGACACCCTCGGCAGGCAGGAATGCGCTTGGTTGGGTGGCCCTCAGCCCGGATCACGTCATTCCGCATTCCTGATCCACACCATGGAAGCCCCGGGACGGGCCGGGCGTTTGGTCTTCGGTGCACCGGAACGAGCGCCCGCGCCGCCGGAATAATCCACCGCCAGAGCCGCCTCACCATCCCCGGAAACCGAATCCCGCCGGCGATTTGAGTCCAGCCAACGGTAGCAATGAAGTGTAAAATTTGCTGGTAACCGGTCCGGCACCCGCACGTGGACGGCGAACCTTTTGTTAGTAGCCGGGTTCACCGTGATGGCCACCCGTCCGCGCCATGGATAGTCGGTCTTCTGGACCGTCTCCACGTCGGTGCCGGCCGGAGAGCCCCGGCAAATTGGAAGTTCGATTTCATCTTCGATGTTCTTACGGTTATCTATCAAATGATCCGGCCAATTCAGGTGGAATCAATCAAATATCTGGAACAAGTAAATGCCCGCGCCGTTTTGCGGGCGCTCGCAGCCGTGGATGGTGATTCGGACGAAGGCGGCCTTCGTGAGGCTGGTTGTGCTGGTGATAAACGACGTAGTGGCGGCCCTTGAACTTGAGCACCGAGTTGTGGCCGGGGCCGCGGGTGGTCTGCTCCATGTTCCTTTGGAGAATGGTATGGTTCGGCGGTGTGATGAACGGGCCGAGGGGATGTTTCGCCATGGCGTAGCGCACCGAGTAGGAGCGGACGAGTTGTTGGTCGTCGCCGGAGGCGGCTTGCAGCCGGTAGAAGAACCAGCCGCCATTGCTGGTATCTCGCCACATGCGTCCGGAGTGGTTCTTGCTGATGGTGGTGTTTTCGCCCTGGAAATTACGGCTTTTTTT
>JBIHZT010000024.1:0-13786 GCA_044240265.1 Luteolibacter sp.
CATCGCGTTTCCGAGGCGATTCATCTCGGCTTTGCCATTTCGATGAAGGGTGGGGGACTCGTCGCACCGGCCATCCATGATGTGGATGGGATGACTTGCGACGAAATCATGACATCCCTGCGCGACCTGATTCCCCGCGCCCGCAGCGGGCGCCTGCGTGGCTCCGAGGTCACCGATGCCACGCTCACCGTCACCAGTCTGGGCGATCTCGGCGTGGAGAGCGTGTTCGGCGTGATCTATCCGCCGCAGGTCGCCTTGGTCGGCTTCGGGAAAATCATCGGGCAACCTTGGGCGGAAAACGGCCTGCTAGGCGTCCGTCCCGTGATGTCCGCCTCGCTGGCTGCCGATCACCGGGCCACCGACGGGCAGGTGGGCGCACGGTTCCTTGAAGCCCTCAACTGCCATTTCCAATCCCCGGAATCCTTATGACCGAAACGGAAATCAAGGCCTTCATCGTCAGTGCGCTTAGCCGGATCGCACCGGAGAGCGACCCGGCGTCTCTGCGCCTGGATGAGAACATCCGCGCGGCGCTGGACATCGATTCATTTGATTTCCTCAGTCTGCTGATCGCGCTGCACGACAAAACCGGCGTGGATATCCCGGAGGCGGATTATGGCAAGCTCGTCACGCTCGAAGGAATGATCCGCTACCTCACGGAGAAAATCTGAATGGTTATGAATACCTACCCACCTACCCGCCGCCGCTACGAACCCGGACCGGAAGCCGCGTCCTTCTATCACCTGGACGGCGCCGATCTCTCACACTGCGCCTGTGCGGGCACCGCCTGTTTTGTCGCGAACCATGCCTTCCGGGATCCGCAACCGAACGGCGGCCCGCAGGTCTTCTGCCTCGGCCGTTGTTTTGAGGCTCCCGCCGTCGGCCTTTCGGAAACGCTCCCGAATATCGGCATCCACTCCTCACAACCGGTGCTGCTCTCGCGCATTGCGAACGGTGGCGCGCGATTCCTGGATGAATACTGCCGCACCGGCGGCTATCAGGCACTTGACCGGGCTCTCACCGGGTCGCGCGAGGCGGTGCTGGCAAGCATCGAAGACTCCGGCCTGCGCGGTCGCGGCGGGGCGGGATTCCCCACCGGTCGCAAGTGGCGCGCGGCGGCGGTGCAGGCGGCGGTGCCGAAATTCATCGTCGCCAATGCCGATGAGGGTGACGCCGGTGCTTTCAGCGACCGTTTTCTAATGGAGGATGATCCGCATGCGATCATCGAGGGCATGGCCATCGCCGCATATGCGGTGGGCGCGAACCAGGGCAGGATCTATCTGCGCCGGGAGTATCCCGCCGCCCGTGCGTCTTTGGACCACGCGCTGGCGGAGGCGCGTGATTTCGGCATCCTCGGCGGGGAACGTGATTTCGACATCGGAATTTGCATCGGCCACGGAAGTTATATCTGCGGCGAGGAGACCTCGCTGTTGCTCGGCATCGAGGGGCGGCGGCCGGAAGTGCTTGCCCGTCCGCCCTATCCGACGGAGCGCGGGCTCTACGGCCTGCCGACGGTGACGAACAACATCGAGACCTTCGCCACCGTGCCATGGATCATCCGCAACGGCAGTGAGGCGTATCAGGTAATGGGTTTTTCAAAAAGCCGTGGCACCAAGCTGGTGTCGCTCAACTCGCTGTTCCGGCGTCCCGGCTTGTATGAGGTGGAGTTTGGGATTTCGGTGCGCCGCATCGTCGAGGAAATCGGCGGCGGGCTGCGCACCGGCACGCTGAAGGGCGTGATCGTCGGCGGGCCGCTCGCCGGCATCATCCCGCCGCTGCTGTTGGACGTGCCGTTTGGTTTCGAGGAACTCGCCGCCATCGGGGCCGGGGTGGGGCACGGCGGGGTGGTCGCCTTCGACCAGACCACATCCATCCCGGCGCTGGTGCGGCATGTGTTTTCATTCGGGGCCGCGGAGTCATGTGGCAAATGCACGCCGTGCCGCCTCGGGTCCCGCCGGATCGAGAAAATGTTTATCAGCCGCGGCTCCAAGGGCGACGAGGAGGAATGGCTGCGAATTGTCAGTGCCCTGCGGTCCACCAGCTTGTGCGGCCACGGCACCGGCCTCGCCGCGTTCGCGGAATCCGTGCTGCGCTACTACGGAGAGGAGGTCGCGCCATGTTTCAAGTAACGATCAACGGCAGGTCTTGCGAGGCACCGGAGGGAGCGACGATTCTCGATACTCTGCGCGCGCAGGACATCGAGGTGCCCATGCTTTGTCACGACGACCGGCTGCATCCAACAGGAGCGTGCCGGCTCTGCGTGGTCGCCGTGAGGGGCTGGGACCGCCTCGTTTCCGCCTGTAACACGCTTTTACAGGAAGGCATGGAAATCGAGACGCACTCGCCCGCCGTCGAGGACGCGCGGCGGACCTTGTTGCGATTGCTCGCCGCCGACTATCCGGCGACTGCGGTGGGACAAGCGCCGGGCAAACCGTTTCATCACTGGCTGCATCACTATGACATCACCGCGACCGGCGATGGTGCGCGACCGCATTTCACCGACACCAGCCATCCCTATCTGCGGGTGGACATGGACCGTTGCATCACCTGCTCGCGCTGTGTGAGGATTTGCGACGAGTTGCAGGGGCAGTTCGTCTGGCGGGCATGGAACCGTGGCGACGCCACCCGCTTCCTGCCTAACCGTGGCGGCGGTCTGTTGGAGAGCGACTGCGTGAGCTGCGGTGCGTGTGCGGATACCTGCCCGACGGGTGCCATTGATGACATTCCGCTATTTGATCATGGGATGTTGGAAAAGTGGACCCGCACGACTTGTCCGTACTGCGGCACCGGCTGCGAGATGCTTGTCGGTTCGCGCGGGGACCGCATCGTGCAGGTGAAGCCGGCGCTCGACGCGCCGGTAAACAAGGGACATCTCTGCGTGAAGGGACGCTATGCGTTTGGTTTCACCCACTCGCCGGACCGCGTGCGTGAGCCGATGATCCGCGAGAATGGGGAATGGCACACGGTGACATGGGAACACGCGACCGACTTTGTCGCGAAGCGCCTGCGCGGCATCCTCGACGCGCACGGCCCGCAGAGTGTCGGCATGCTCGGCTCGGCGCGTGGCACGAACGAGGAAAATTATGTCGCCCAGAAATTCGCCCGCGTGGTGCTCGGCACCAACAACATCGACTGCTGCGCACGCGTCTGCCACGCGCCCACCGCCGTGGCCATGAAGCGGATGCTCGGCACCGGCGCGGCGACGAATTCCTTCGACGACATCGAACACGCCGCCGCGTTTCTCATCTGTGGCTGCAATCCGACCGAGGCGCACCCGGTCGTCGGCGCGCGCATCAAGCAAGCGGTGTTGGCCGGAGCAAAGCTCATCGTCATGGACCCGCGCGCCACCGAGCTGACGAAGTATGCGGACGTGCATCTGGCGCTGCGCCCCGGCACCAACATCCCGCTGCTCAACGCGCTCGCCCAGGTGATCCTTGGCGAGTCACTGGCAGATCAGAGTGCCCTCAAAGAGCGGGTAAGCGGCCACGCGGAGTTTGAAAATTTCATCCGCGAGTGGACGCCGGAACGTGCGGCGGAAATCTGCGGCGTGAACCCGGATGACATCCGCAAAGCGGCGCGGATCTACGCGACGCACCCCCCGGCGATGGCGTTTCACGGCCTCGGCATGACCGAGCACGTGCAAGGCACCGAAGGCGTGATGGCGCTGGTGAATCTGGCGCTTCTCACCGGAAACTTCGGCAAATCCGGCTCCGGCGTGAATCCGCTGCGCGGTCAGAACAACGTGCAGGGTTCCGCGCACATGGGCTGCGAGCCGGGTCATCTCACCGGCTTCATCCCGCTGGAGCAGGGCCGCGATGCCTTCACCGCCGCTTGGGAATCGCCGCTGCCCGCCGGGCGCGGGCTCAACCTGATGGAAATGATCGACGCCGCCGGCCGGAGCGAACTCAAGGCGCTGTGGGCGATCGGTTACGACGTCTCCTTCACGAATCCTGACAGCATCCGGACGCGGGCCTCGCTTGGCACGGTGGACTTCGTGGTGGTGCAGGATTTGTTTCTCAACGACCTCGCGCGGGAGTTCGCCCACGTGTTTCTACCCGCCGCCTCGCCGTTTGAAAAAGACGGCACTTTCATGAACTCCGAGCGGCGCGTGCAGCGTGTCCGTCGGGTGGTCCCGGCACCGGGCCATGCCCTTGCGGATTGGGAGATCGTCTGCGGTGTCGCGCGGGCGATGGGCCATGACAAGGTGTTTTCATTCGAATCCGCCGAGGAAATCTGGAACGAGGTCCGCGGCGTTTGGAAGGCTGGCGCCGGCATCAGTTACGCGCGCCTTGAAAACGGCGGCCTGCAGTGGCCGTGTCCGGACATGGCGCATCCCGGCACGAGGATATTGCACACCGAAACCTTCGCCGGTTCCAAGACCGCGCCCCTGCAATGCGTCGGCTATCAGAAGTCCGCCGAAGCCGCGACGCCGGACTATCCGTTCCTGCTCACCACCGGCCGCACGCTCTATCAATTCAATGCGGGCACCATGACCCAGCGCACTCCGAACCGGGAGTTCCGCCTCACCGACACGCTCGATCTATCACCCGCCGACGCCGCGCGGATGGAACTTCACGATGGTGACCGGGTCCGCGTCACCAGCCGCCAGGGCGCGGTGGAAATGCCGTTGAGAGTCGATCCTCGCGTCAAAGTAGGTGAACTTTTCGCGAGCTTCCACACGGCTGAGGCAGCGCTGAACCGGCTCACCGGACAAGGCCGCGACACGCAGGCGATGACCCCGGAATACAAGGTGGTCGCCGTGCGCGTCGAAAAGATGGAAGGAGAAAACGGCCGTGAGTGAGTTCTTCGGATTCGACTGTTATTCACCGCGCGAGATCGCCGGGCGGGTGGAGGCGGTCGGCGTGACGAAGGCGAACCTGCCGTTCACCTCCATGGCCGCGCTCGGCGTGCTGGCGGGCGGCTTCATCGGATTTGGCGCGATGTTCGCCACACTGGTGCTGAGTGACGGCGGACTGGATTTCGCCGTCGCGCGGGTGCTGGCAGGCGTGGTTTTTTCACTCGGGCTGATCCTGGTGGTCATCGCCGGGGCCGAGTTGTTCACCGGGAACAACCTGCTGGTGATGACTTACGTCGCCGGGCGGATCACGCTTGGCAGGCTGCTGGCAAATCTAGCGGTCGTCTATGTGGCGAATTTCATCGGCGCGGCGGGCCTGGCGGGAATCGTCGCGCTTTCCGGTCACGCGCAGTTAGGTGGCGGAGCCGTCGGCCGCACTGCGGTGGCGCTGGCCACCGCCAAGGTCGCGCTGCCACTTGCCGAGGCGTTTTTCCGCGGCGTGCTGTGTAACGTGCTGGTCTGCCTGGCCGTCTGGCTGGCGATGGCCGGGCGCAGCGTGACGGACAAGATCCTGGCGATTGTTTTCCCGGTTTCCGCGTTCGTCGCGGCCGGATTCGAGCACAGTGTGGCGAACATGTATTTCATCCCGCTCGGATTTTTCCTGGGAGGGGATATGGACATTGGCGCGGTAGTGTATCATTTTGTAGCAGTGACTTTGGGTAATTTCGTCGGCGGGTCGGTCCTGGTCGGACTCGTCTATCACACGATTTACCGCCGCAGGGAGACGGGCCGGGGTTCACCATCAACCCATCCAGAACCATGAAAGCGAAATCTTTGGACAACCGGTCGCCACGCGTGCTTTGCGGCACTGACTTCTCACCTGCCGCCGCACAGGCGGTGGATGTCGCCGCGTGCCTCGCCAAGAAGTGGAACCTCCCGCTGGAACTCGCCCATGTGAGCGTGGTGCCCGCTGAACCGACGGTGGTGAAAAAGTTGAAAGCCGCCGTGTCACCCCTGCGGGCGCGGGGGGTGGTGGTGCGTGACGTGATGCTTGAGGGCAGTCCCGACGAGGAACTCGTCAAGCGGGCGAAGCCCAAGTCGTGCCGTCTGGTGGTGGTCTCCTCGTTGGGAAAACGCACGGTCAGGCGCTGGTTGCTAGGCAGTGTCTCGCAGCGGACGGCGCAGCGCGCGTCGGTCCCCACGCTGGTGGTAAGGGATTCCGCTCCGTTCGAGGCGTGGACCCGTGGTGAGCGACCGTTGAGGATATTTGTGGCGTTCAATTTCACCGCCACGTCGGAGGCCGCGCTGGCATGGGTGGAGACCTTGCGATCCATCGGCCCGTGCGAGGTGACGGTGGGCTACGTGGACTTCCCGCTGGAGCAGAAAAAGCGGCTTGGTGGATCATTGCCGTTCGGCTCGGACGGGAATCCGCCGGAAATTCAGGAAATCCTGGAGCGCGACCTCAAGGCGCGGGTGAAGGAACTGCTAGGGGCGTCTGATTTCCGCTTGCGGGTGGTGCCGGACTGGGGGCCGCCCGACGTTCCGCTGGCGAATCTGGCCAGCGCGGAGAAGGCGGACCTCATCGTGGTCGGTTCCCATCAATACCGCGGCTTCGAGCGCTTGTGGCACTTGTCGGTATCCAGCGGATTGCTGCACTCCGCGGCGATGAGCGTGGCGGTGGTGCCGCTGACCACGAAGAAAGCGAGGACCACGGGTATCGCACCGCCCCTGCGGCGGGTGCTGGTAGCCACGGATTTCTCCGTCCTCGCCAATCACGCGATCGCCCGCGCTTACTCACTGCTGCGTGGCGGTGGCACGCTGCACCTCGTGCATGTGATTCACCCTCACGAGTTGGCGGGTGGGGAATTCCTGCGCGGCACGGTGAATCAGGCGTTCCTCGCGCGGCACGCCAAGTACAAGGAGACCTGCATGCGCAGGCTGCGGGCGCTGATCCCCGCCGAGTCCGTGGTGCTTGGCATTCACACCGTGCTCGAGGTGGTCGAACACGCCGAGCCCGCCAAGGGGATTTGCGAGGCGGCGGAGCGCTGCGCGGCCGACGCGATCTGCACTGGCACCCACGGATTCTCGGGCCTGTCGAAAACGATGTTAGGCTCGGTTTCCCGGAAGGTGCTGGAGCAGAGCTCGCGGCCCCTGATGCTGGTTCATCCGCCTGCGGAAACCTGATCCACCGCTCCTAAGGCGGTCGAAATCATGAAAAAGACGGCTGATCGCGCCTGGCACCACCTTCCCTTGGAGGAGACGGTGGGGTTCCTCGATGTGAATCCCTCCGTCGGCCTAACCGCGGAGGAGGCCGCTCGCAGGCAGCGTGAATTCGGCCCGAACCGCGTCACTACGCATCGCGGCACGCCGGGATGGATGCGGTTTCTCCAACAGTTCAACCAGCCGCTTGTTTACATCCTGTTGTTTGCCGTGGCCATCACCGCGCTGCTTGGCGAGTGGGTGGATTCCGCGGTGATTTTCGGCGTGGTGATGATCAACGCGGTGGTCGGTTTCCTCCAGGAGTCCAAGGCGGGGAAATCCATCGAAGCACTCAGCCGGATGGTGACCACGGAGGCGACCGTGCGGCGTGACGGACGCAAGATGCGGATTCCATCCGAGGAGCTGGTGCCCGGTGATGTCGTGCTGCTCCAAGCGGGCGACCGGGTGCCAGCCGACTTGCGCCTCTTCCATGTGCGAAACCTGCATGTGGACGAATCCACCCTCACCGGCGAGTCGCTGCCGGTGGCCAAACATGCGGATCCGCTCGCGCCGGACACGATTCTGGCTGAGCGGAAAAACCTCGCCTACGCCGGCACGCTCGTCACCGCCGGGCAGGCGGAGTGTCTTGTCTGGGGCATTGGCGACCAGACCGAGACCGGACGCATCGCCCGCCTCATTTCCAGCGCGGTGGACATATCCACGCCGCTGACCCGGAAGATCGAGCGCTTCAGCAACCTGCTGTTACGGGTGATTTTCGCGCTGGCCGCGGTCACCTTCGCCCTGGGCATCTCGCGCGGGAACCAACCGGCGGAAATGTTCATGGCGGCGGTGGCGCTGGCGGTCGGCGCGATTCCCGAGGGGCTGCCTGCGGCCGTCACCATCGTGCTCGCCATCGGCGTCTCACGGATGGCGAAGCGCCGGGCGATCATCCGCAGACTGCCCGCCGTGGAGACGCTCGGCGGCACGACGGTGATCTGCTCGGACAAGACCGGCACGCTCACGGAAAATCAGATGACCGTGCGTGAGATCCTCGCGGGAGGGAAAGTCTATGAAGTCACCGGCACGGGCTATGATCCCGTCGGTGAACTCCGTCTCGAGGGCGCGGCCGTGACCGTGGCGGAGCATCCCGCGCTCGCGGAGTGCCTGCTCGCAGGAGTGCTCTGCAATGACTCGCTGATCCTCCACGAGGAGGGGCGTCGCACGGTGCAGGGAGATCCGACCGAAGCCGCTCTGCTCGTGGCCGCCGGAAAGGGCGGAGTGGTCCATGCCGATGCGCAGCGGGCGTCGCCCGTGCTGGACAGCATCCCTTTCGAGTCCGGGCATATGTTCCGCGCCACTCTGCACGACTCGCGTCACGGCCGGGTGATTTACAAGGTAGGCGCGCTCGAACGTCTGCTGGAACGGTGTGCCGACTCGCTCGGTGATGGCGGTTCGCTCGTTGAACTCGATAGGGACGCTGTGCTTGCCGCTGCCGAAGCGATGGCCGCGCGGGGCTTGCGTGTGCTCGCCTTCGCACGCCGCCGGATGGAGGCGGATCATGACCGGTTGGAGCACGCCCATGTCGCGGAGAACCTAACGTTTCTGGGACTCCAGGGGATGATGGATCCGCCACGGCCGGAGGCGGTCACCGCCGTGGAGCGATGCCAGCGGGCGGGGATCGCCGTGAAGATGATCACCGGCGACCACCTGGTCACCGCCCGCGCGGTCGCCTCACAGATCGGGCTGGGAGGAAGCGGGCAGGCCGGAACGCTTGTCGCTCTATCAGGTCATGAGCTCGAACGGATTTCCGACGCGGATCTGCCGGAAATCGCCGACCGCACCGCTGTCTTCGCTCGGGTCGCGCCGGAGCAGAAGCTCCGCCTGGTGAAGGCGCTCCAGGCTTGCGGTCACGTCGTGGCGATGACCGGTGACGGCGTGAACGACGCGCCCGCACTCAAACAGGCGGACATCGGCGTGGCCATGGGCATCAACGGCACCGACGTGGCGAAGTCCGCTGCTGCGATGATTCTCACGGATGACAATTTCGCCTCCATCGAGGCTGCGGTGGAGGAGGGGAGGGGCGTTTTCGACAATCTCACGAAATTCATCGTCTGGACGCTGCCGACCAATGCCGGCGAGGCGATCATCCTGCTCACCGCAATCCTGTTCGGCACGGTGATGCCCGCGCTGCCGGTCCAGTTGCTGTGGGTGAACATGACGACCGCCGTGCTGCTGGGCTTGATGCTCGTCTTCGAGCCGAAGGAAGACGACCTGATGGCACGCCCGCCGCGCGACCCGAAGCGGGCGTTGCTGACGGGTTCCCTGTTGCTGCGCACCGCGCTGTTAGCGGTGGTGATGCTGTTGGGCGCCTTCTGGCTGCTTTTCTGGGAACTGGAGGCCGAGGGCCGGTCGGAAGCCGCGGCGCGGACGGCCGTCATCAATGTCATCGTGGTGGTGGAAATCACCTACCTCTTCAGTTGCCGCTCCCTGCGTCACTCGCTTTTCACCATCGGCTTGCTCGCCAACCGGTGGGCGCTCGGTGGTGCGGCGGCATCGTTGGGCGCGCAGATCCTGTTCACTTACGCACCGGTGATGAACGCGCTTTTTCACACGGCTCCGATCAACGCCGGCTCCTGGGTGCGCATTGCCGGAGTCGCGGCGCTGGCGGTCGCAATCGTGGAATTTGAAAAATGGATCCGTTACGGCGGTCACCGCGGGGATCACGCCGTTCCGGACTAACACTCTCTGGCAGGTCATGAAAATCCACCATCTCACCGCCGCCGAAGCGATTGCCAGCCTGAACAGCGCGGAGGCGGGGCTGGAGGATGCCGAAGCCGGACGCAGGCTCGCGGAGTTCGGGACGAACGAGGTCGAGGCCGTCGCCAGCGAGCCGCTGGCCATCACCTTCGCGCGGGAGTTCGTGCATTTTTTCGCGATCATCCTTTGGATTGCCGCCGGGCTGGCGTTTTTCGCAGAGTGGAAGCAACCGGGTGAAGGCATGGCCACGCTCGGGATTGCGATCGTCGGTGTGATCCTCATCAACGGCACGTTTTCATTCTGGCAGGCCTATCGCGCCGAGCGGGCGCTGGCGGTTCTCAAGAAGCTGCTGCCTCACGCAAGCAAGGTCCTGCGCGCCGGCTCCGTCCGCCAGCTTCCATCCGCGGAGTTGGTCCCCGGTGACGTGATCCTGCTGGAGTCCGGCGACATTCTTCCCGCTGACTGCCGGCTGATAGAATCCTTCGGCGTGCGGGTGAACAATGCGACGATCACCGGCGAGTCGCTCCCGGCATCGCGCGACGCGGCGCCATCGGCCGAGGCGGAAATCCTCCGGAGTTCGAATGTGGTGCTGGCGGGCACATCGCTGGTTTCCGGCGAGGCCCGGGCGCTGGTTTTCGCGACCGGAGCGCACTCCGCCTTCGGCCAGATCGCCCGTCTCACGCAGGACACCACTGACACGGTGACGCCGCTGCAGACGGAAATCCTCCGGGTCAGCCGCATGGTCGCCTTCCTTGCCGTCTCGCTGGGCGTCGTTTTCTTTTTCGTCGGGCGGGCCATCGGGCTGTCATTCTGGGAGAACTTCATTTTCGCCATCGGCATCATCGTGGCGAACGTGCCCGAGGGGTTGTTGCCGACGGTGACTCTATCACTCGCGATGGCCTCGCAACGGATGGCGCGGCGTCACTCGCTCATCCGCCACCTGCCCGCCGTCGAGACACTGGGCTGCACCACGGTCATTTGCACCGACAAGACGGGTACGCTCACCCAGAACCGCATGTCGCCGAAGCGCCTTTTCATCGGCGGCGGGATGGTGGATCCGGCGGACGTCCTCGTGCATTCCAACACTCACCGCCGCTTCTTCGAGGTGGCTGCGTATTGTCATGATTTGAAAAAGTTGGACTCCACCTGGCTCGGCGATCCGATGGAAGTCGCGTTGGTCCACCTGGCGGAAACGGCGATGACCCGGATTCCGGATCATCCGAAGATCGACGAAATTCCCTTTGATTCCGACAAGCGGCGGCTTTCCACCATCCATGCCGTCCCGGATGGGGAAATCCTGTTCTGCAAGGGGGCGCCGGAGGTCGTGCTCGCCCGCTGCAACCGGGCGGATGGCGGTGGTGGCACCGTCGAACTGACGGCCGGGCTCGCATCCACCTATCAGGCTGCCGCCGTGCGGATGGGACATGATGGTCTGCGCGTCCTCGCTCTCGCCTGGCGGCAGCTTCCTGAGAAAGCGGATCGGGCGAAAGCCGACACGGAGATGGTGCTCGCCGGACTCGTGGGCCTCGAAGACCCGCCGCGCCCGGAAGTCGCCGGGGCGTTGGAACAATGCCGCAGTGCCGGCATCCGGGTGATCATGGTCACCGGCGATCATCCGCAGACCGCCGAGGCTATCGCCCGTGAGATCGGGCTGGTGCGCTCGGAAAACCCGGTGGTGATCACCGGCAGCCAGCTCGGACATTTATCCAACATCCAGCTCCAGCTCGCTCTCGACGCGCCGGAAATCCTCTTCGCCCGCGTGCAGGCGGAGCAGAAGATGCGCATCGTCGCCGCGCTCAGGAAGAAGAACGAGATCGTCGCGGTCACCGGGGACGGCGTGAATGACGCGCCGGCGTTGCGCAAGGCGCATGTCGGCATCGCCATGGGACTCACCGGCACCGATGTGGCCCGCGAATCCGCCGATATGGTTCTGCTGGACGACAATTTCGCCAGCATCGTCTCCGCCATTGAAGAGGGCCGCGCGGTATTCGCCAACATCCGGAGTTTTCTAACCTATATCCTCACCTCCAACGTGCCGGAGATTGTTCCCTACCTCGCCTTCGTGATTTTCCGCATCCCGCTGCCTCTCACCATCATCCAGATACTTGCAGTGGATCTCGGCACGGACATGCTGCCGGCCCTCGGCCTGGGAGCGGAAAAGCCCGGGCCTGACATGATGAAATCGCCGCCGCGCCGCCGGGACCAGCGACTGCTGAACCGCAGCCTGCTCGCCCGCGCCTATCTTTTCCTCGGGCCGATGCAGGCCATCGCCGCGATGGCCGCCTACGCGTTTGTCCTGCACCTCGGTGGTTGGCGTCCAGGCCAGGTGTTTGCCGCTGGCGATCCGCTCTATTTGCAATCCACCACCGCTTGTCTGAGCGCCATCGTGCTCATGCAGGTTGTAAACGTGTTTCTCTGTCGCAGCGAGCGGCGGTCGCTGGTTTCCAACGGGATACTCAGCAACAAACTTATTCTCGCCGGCGTCGGGCTGGAGCTCGTCCTCATCCTGTCAATCGTCTACACGGCCTGGGGAAACGCGCTTTTCGGCACGCACCCGCTTCCTCCGTCGGTGTGGGTTTTCATCCTGCCGTTCGCGCTTGGGATGCTTGTGCTGGAGGAACTCCGCAAGGGGATTCTGCGGAAATTCGCCCACCGCTCCTGTTGAACGAAAGCCGTTATCAAAATGTCTAACCAACTGGGGGTATCCGCTGCTGCGAATCATGAAAACGACCTACACACCACCTCTTGAGATGATCAGCAAATACGTCCGCGTCCCGTCTGACGGCGTGTTCCTGCTGGGCGACCTCCAGGTTCCCGAACTGGCGAATACGCTGGTCGTCTTTGCCTATGATTTCGGCGGAAGCCGGAACCATCCCCGCGCGCGCCATGTGGCGGGAATCATGCGTGACCGGGGGCTGGGGACGCTGTTGTGCGACCTTATCACGGAAGCGGAGGAGGCGGAGGACGAGGTGACCCAGCAATACCGCCACGACGCGGAGCTTCTGGCGCGGCGTCTGGTCGGCGTGACCGAGTGGGTCATGAACAACCCCGACACGCGGCACTTGAAGGTCGTATATTTCGGTGCCTGTACCGGTGGCGGCTCGGTCCTGATCGCCGCGGCGAAAATGCGCAGGAAGGTGCATGCCGTTGTGTCGCGGGGCGGACGTCTGGATCTTGCCGCCAAGGCGGCACCCCGCGTCCGGTGCCCGACCTTGTTGATTGTGGGGGAGGACGATGCGGTGGGGGTCGAGTTGTGTCGCGAGGCGCTTGCCCGTCTTGCTGGCGAGAAGGAGTTGGTCGTGGTAACCGGGGCGTCGCATTTGTTCGGCGAGCCGGGGACGCTGGAAGAGATGGCGCGGATCAGTGCGGAGTGGATCCACAGGCAGATGGGGGCTACCCGGCTTTGACTGGAAGGGTGGGGGAGCTCCGTGATTGCCGCCTGCGCCGGACCAGCGCAACGGAATCAGCGGCCTTTTTTGCCGAACTTCAGGATGATCTCGGTGCGCGAGTGGATGTGGAGCTTGTCATACACTTTCCGGACGTGAGTGCGCACGGTGTCGATGCTCACGCCCAGTTCGTGCGCGATAACCTTGTAGGGCCGGCCCTGGATGAGGAGGTCGAGCACTTGCTGCTCGCGGGAGGTTAGTTCGTGGTCGGGCTTCGGCGGCGGGCTGCGGTGGAAGAAACTCACGACCTGCCGCGCGATGTGCGGCGACATCGGCGAGCCGCCGTCGCGAGCGACTTGCAGGGCGTCGGCGATCTCGGCGGGCGGCGTGCGTTTCAACAGATAACCGCAGGCTCCGGCGCGCAGGGCGTCGAAAATCAGGTGGTCCTCCTCATACATGGTGAGAACGAGGCATACCAGCTGCGGGCAAAGCTCCTTGAGCTGCGCGATGCACTCAATGCCGTTCTGCCCCGGCAGGTTGATGTCCACCAGTGCCACTGTCGGAGGATTTTTCGGGATTTCTTCCAGCGCTTGTTCGGTGCTGCCGTAGATCGCCCGGCAATCGATGGTGGAGCCGGGGAGCTTGAAGAATT
>JBIHZT010000025.1:0-13665 GCA_044240265.1 Luteolibacter sp.
GTGGACCAGGATTGAGCGTGGATCCGGGAAACCTTCCGCGAGGAAGACGTGATTTCCTGGAGATCGCTACTTCTTCCCGAGTGAAGCGAGAATTCCTTCGCATCCATCCTCCAGCAAGCGGATGACGTGGTCGAATCCGCGCTGCCCGCCGTAGTAAGGATCCGGTACCCGCTGGTCGTCATGGTGGCGGCAAAAACTCACGAACGGCTGGATTTTCGCATGCAGTCCGCCGCTTGGGTCGAGTTGTCGCACGTCGGTCAGATTGCTCTCGTCCATCGTCACGATGAGATCGAAGTTTTCCAAATCCGCAGTCTGGATTTGCCGCGCGCGGCCCTCGACGGTGAAGCCTTTTTGCCTGAGTGACTCCGCCATGCGCGGGTCCGGCGGCGCTCCCTGATGATGGCCGATGGTGCCGGCGGAATCGATTTCAATCTCCCCATCACGTCCAGCCGCTGTCACTTGTTTCCGGAAAATGATCTCCGCCGCCGGCGACCGGCAGATGTTGCCAAGACAGACAAAAAGCACACGGTGGCGGAGAGTGGCGGACGACATCCTTGGCAGATCAAAGAAAATACGGCGTCTGGCAACCCTAATCCCACAATTGGAGTCGCTAAAATAGGTCGCGCTGCTGGAAATACAGCGCAACCATATCCACCGTGAGCGGTTATCAGCTCACGCGATTGAAATCATGAAAAATCCTTGGATCTTCCCTGTTGCAGCGTTGGTGGTGGGTGCCGCCGGCGGATATTTTACCGGTAAAAGCCCAGATGCGGGCGGAGGCGCGCCGGGCATCGAGGAATCGACCCAACGCACCCGCTCGTCCGCCCGGCCCGGCGCGGGCTCCCCGAGCGGGGAAACCATCAAGAAAAACCGGTCCGCAGGCAATAGTACCGACCAGATCGCCCGCATGCCCGGCAACTCCACCCGCATTCAAGCACTCATGGATTTCTACAGCGGACTCACGCCCGAACAACTCGCGGCCGAAGCCATCAAGCTCGACGGCCTGCCGATGGGCGAGCGCATGATGGCGTCATTCCTTCTCTTCGGGCGCTGGGCGGAAGTCGATCCCACCGCCGCGATGGCGTTTTCCAACACCATGGGCATGGCCGGCGGATTCGTCCGTCCCACCATCCTCCAAAGCTGGGCCAGCGTGGATCCGGCAAACGCCGCCAAATACTATGCCGGGAATCCGCGCGAGTTCGCCATGATGGACATGATGGGCGGCGGACGTGGCCGCGGCCCGATGGGTGGCCAGGCTGCTTCTTCGATCATCGCCACCGAGTGGGCCCGTCAGGATCCCGCCGCCGCCCTGGCTTGGGCCAACTCACTTGCGACGGGTAAAAACGAAGCGCTCAGCGCCGTCGTCGGGGAAGTTGCGAAAACCGACCCGCGCAAGGCGGCAGACATGCTGGGGAAAATGGACCCTGAGCAGCGTGCCGGTGCCTACCGTTCCGTCGCCGCTCAATACGGTGCTCTCGATTTCGCAGAGGCCCAGACATGGATCCGCACCCTCCCTGCGGACGAACAGGAAGGGGCTCTTGCCTCGGCGATCAGCGGGCTTTCCGGCAAGGACCCGGTCGCCGCCGCCAAGCAGGTCTCGGCGATGCGGGAAGGGGAATCCAAGGACCGTCTCGTCGGAGACGTTGTGGAAGACCTCGCCCGCAAGGATCCCCAGGCGGCGGAAGATTTCGTCAAGGAGCAAACCAGCGAACGGGCGCAACGTGACGCAATGCGCGAACTGATGCCCGCCTTGATCGGGAAGAACCCGATCGCCGCCCTCGCCTTCGTGAATTCCTATCAGCCGGGTGCTGTTCGCGACAGCGCCGCCCAGGCCTACGTCTGGAGCAATAACACCGGTGCGCCTGCGGAATTGATCAAAGTCGCGGAAACCATCACCGACGAGGGCGACCGCGACCGCAGCGTCGGCCTCGCCGCCATGCGCTGGATGCGTGAGGATCCGGCCGCTGCCAAGGCTTACGTCGAGGCATCGACCACCCTCTCGGACGAAGCGAAGCGACGCATCACCGAAGGCCGCGGCATGTGGGGCGGCGGCGGTCGCAGAGGACCTGGTGGTGGCGCAAATTGAATTCCTGTGCCATTCTGACGGCATGGATCTAGCCGAAGTCACCTGCCCGACCTGTTTTGAAGTGTTCGAAGTCGCCATGCCGCATCCGGACGAGATGCCGGCGGAGGTGGATTACGATTGTGAAGTTTGCTGCCGCCCGATGATCATCGTCTTCACCCAGGACGATGTGTATGCGAAAGGCCTGGGGGATTGACTCACAAGTCCTTCCGCATGAGCCCGGCAAACACGTGGCCGGGTTAAGTCAGGAAGGTCTCCGGAAATACTCAAAGCCTGAGCTGTGTCAGGTTTTTATTTTCCTGAGGAACAGCTGAAGAGCTGGCAGGAATGCCCGGGTTACGGACTCACCCTTCCTCCCGCGCCGGCATTCCGGTCTCGAAGCGCATCAGGTCGGCGATGAAGGTGAGCGGGATGTGGCCGGTTTCTCCGTTGCGGTTTTTTGCCAGAACCAGCTCGGCTTTTCCGGCTTCGGCTTCTTTTTCCTCGGCGTCTTCCGCGTAGTAGGCCGTCCGATAGAGCAGTCCGACCATGTCGGCGTCCTGCTCGATGGAGCCGGATTCCCGGAGGTCGGACATCCGCGGCACGCCGACGTTTTTACCAGTCCGGCTTTCCGGACCCCGGTTGAGCTGGGCGAGGATGAGGATGGGAATGCCGAGTTCCTTCGCCAACCCCTTGATGCCGGCGGAAATTTCCGCGATTTCCCGTTCGCGCGAGCCTTCCGCCTGCTTGGTGCGGGATTTCATGAGCTGGAGGTAGTCGATGGCGATAAACTGGATGTCCTCGTCGCGTTTTTTCCGGCGGGCTTTGGCGCGGAGTTCGTTGATGGAAATGCCGGCTGTGTCGTCGATGAAAAGCTTGGCCTGGGAGGTCTCCACCGCCGCCCGTTGGATCCGCTGCAAGTCGCCTTTGGTCGGCGTGTAGCCGCGAGAAAGCTGGCTCATCGCGAACTTGGAGCGCGAGAAAACCAGACGCTGCACGATCTGAAACGCGCTCATTTCGCAGGAGAAAACCATCGAGGGTTTCCCCTCCGTGATGCAGACGTGCTCCACGATGTTCATCATGAACGACGTCTTACCCATCGAGGGCCGCGCGGCGACGACGAACATTTCCCCGGCTTTGAGTCCGCTGCTCATCCGGTCCAGATCCTCGAAGCCGGTGGAGATGCCCTGTGCGCCTTTTTCGCCGGCGAGCAAGGCCTGGAACTGCTCGATCACCTCGTTGACCGACTGCTTGATGGTCGGCGCTTTGTTCGTTTCCGAGCCCTCGCGGATGGCGAGCATCTTGGCCTCCACCGTATCTAGTAGCGCCTCGACCTCGTCCGGCGCGTCGTAGGCCTGGGCGATGGCCTCGTTGGAATTCTGGATGATGGAGCGCAGGACGAACTTGTCCTTCACGTGTTGGAGATGGTGGCGGAAATGGCCGGGACTAGGCGCGTAGGTGTAAAGATCCGTGAGCGACGAAGGCCCGCCGACGCGGTCCAACAGCCCGCGGTCCAACAGGCGCTGGACCAGTGAAACCAGCTCCACCTCCTGCCCGCCCTCAAACAGCTCGATGAGGAATCCGAACAGCGTCGAGTGCGACGGCAGATAGAAATGCTCCTGCGTCAGCTTTTCCTCGATCGCCACGCCGATGTATTCCTGCGGGTCCTGCAACATCGAGGACAGCAGGCTTTTTTCCGGTCCCAGCGCGTGCGGCAGGGCGCGGGTGACGTCATCCACCGCCGTCGCCCCTTGCTGGAGTTCTGCGGTCTTGCGGAAAGTGGGTGCGGGTTTGGTTTCGACGGCCATGAGTGCGGGCGACACGCTGAAATGTCCCGGCCGCGTTGGCAATCCCGCGGCTTGTGAACAACCTGCGAACAGCGAGGAAAAAGCCCGCCAGCCCTTCATTTCCAAGCCATGCAGGTTGCAAAAAAATCTTTCGCCACGGGCACCGGGCGATCGTCAGCAGTTTCAGAGGCTGGGATCGAATTCAGACCGAAACCGATGTTTTTGCTTTATCGGGCCAGACGCTTTGCCCCATCTTGTCCACACCAACCAACCCCACGAAATCATGTCACGCCCCGTCACACTTTTCACCGGCCAATGGGCCGATCTCCCGCTCGCCCAACTCGCCCCGCTGGCTTATGAAATGGGCTACGACGGCCTGGAACTCGCCTGCTGGGGCGACCACTTCGACGTGGACGCCGCCGCCACCAGCAAGTCCTACGTGAAGGAAAAATGGGAGCTGCTCGCCGACCACGGACTGACCTGTTACGCCGTTTCGAACCACCTCGTCGGCCAGGCGGTCTGCGATCTCATCGACGAGCGTCACAAATCGATCCTCGCGCCGGACGTCTGGGGCGACGGTGACCCGGAAGGCGTCCGCAAGCGGGCGGCGAAAAAAATGATCACCACCGGCAAGGCCGCCCGCGCGTTTTTCAACGCCAGGCCGAACCGCAACGGCAAGGACGAGTTCCCGGCCGTCGTCAACGGCTTCACGGGCTCCTCGATCTGGCACTCGCTCTACGCTTTCCCGCCGACCTCGCAGGAATATTATGAAAAGGGCTTCAAGGATTTCGCCAAGCGCTGGCTGCCCATCCTCGACGCGTATGAAAAACTCGACGTCAACTTCGCGCTCGAAGTCCACCCGACGGAAATCGCCTTCGACATCGCTTCCGCCCAGCGCGCCCTGTCGGCCGTGGGAAATCACAAGCGTTTCGGCTTCAACTACGACCCGTCGCACCTCGGCTATCAGGGCGTGGATTACGTGAAGTTCATCCGCGACCTCGGCAGCAGGATCTATCACGTCCACATGAAGGACGTCTGGTGGAACCACGGCGACGGCTCGGTCGGCGTCTTCGGTGGTCACACGAATTTCGGTGACGCCCGGCGTTTCTGGGACTTCCGTTCGCTGGGTCACGGCGACATCGAGTTCGAGGACATCATCGTCGCGCTCAACGATGTCGGCTACAAGGGACCGCTCTCGGTTGAATGGGAGGACATCCGGATGGATCGCGTGCACGGCGGCGAGGAAGCGGCGGCGTTTGTGCGCAGCGTGGATTTCCCGACGAGCAATATCGCGTTCGACGCCGCGTTCGACAAATCGAACCAGTGACGCGGGCATCGCCCCGTCTGATCGGGCGCGGGCCGGATTCCGCATGCTTTAATATCCTTTTGCAGCATGCACGAATCCAAGTTATGTGATGGATGGTGCTTGTGTTGCCTTGGTGGCAATCTCCGGCATCATTCAACCATCACCCCCTCCGATCATGCGCGCGTTCCTATGGATCCTTCCTGTCATTTTCGCAGGCTGTAGCACCTACACCGCTTCCCAACGGGAGATTTTGAAACGATCCCAGGCGGAAATCGAGCTGCGGGAGCCGTGGTCGGCGAGTGCCGCCGTCTTTGTCATCAATCCCAATGTCTCCGAGCGATACAATTGGAAAGTCAAAGCCGGAGCCCTGGACTATTCCGCGTATCGCCCGACTTACAAAGGCATCTACTTTGTCCCCGGCACCGAGCGTGAACTGACATTCACGCCAGACGGTTGCCTGAGCGGTTACTCCTACAGCGGCAGCCCCTGCACGGCAGTGGACACTGGGGATGCGGGTGCGATAATGTTCTCTGAAAAGTGATCTTGATGCGCGGGGGGGCGAAAAGCCCGCCCTTTGCCGATGAGCAGGCTCCTGCCTTGTTACTCCTCCGGCAGTGTCAGCAGTTCCTCGTCCTCCTCGCGGTATTGCTCTAGCAGGAATCCGTCGTTCGCGTGCCAGCGCAGCCACACCGGATCGCCCCAGCTTGGCGCGGATTCGTCGAGCTGAAAGGTGCGGTGTTGTTGCTCGGCGCAGATGCGGTATTCGCCGCTGCGGACCCAGTAGCGGGTGTGCGAGCCGAAGTAGATGATGTCTTCCACCGTGCCGGGCACGGCGTTGTCCCATGGTCCGTTCTCCGGCTTTTCCCGGGAGACGACGAGTTTTTCCGGGCGTAGTGACAGATGGATGCGGTCGCCGGGGCGGACGGGCTTGTCGTTGTCGATCGTCACCGCGCCGAGGCCGGGGATCTCCGCGCGGGAGAAGCGCTCACCGAGGGATTCCGTCACGCGGCCTTCGAGGAAATTCGTGTCGCCGATGAAGGCCGCGACGAACGAGGTGCGCGGCGTTTCATAAATCCCGGCGGGCTTGCCGATCTGCTCGATGCGGCCCTGGTTCATCACCGCGATGGTGTCGGAAATCGACATCGCCTCGCCCTGGTCGTGGGTCACATACAGGAAGGTGATGCCGATCTCGTCGTGGATCGCGTCGAGCTCGACGAGCAGGCGCTGGCGGAGCTTCAGGTCGAGTGCGGCGAGCGGCTCGTCCAGCAGAAGCACGCGCGGTTTGTTAGCGAGGGCGCGGGCGATGCCGACACGTTGTTTCTGCCCGCCGGACAGCTTGGCCGGCATCTTGTCGGCGTGGGCGGCGAGATCCACGAGATCAAGCATCCGGTCCACCTCCCGCTTGATTTGCGCGGCCGGCAGTCTGGCGATTTTCAATCCGAAGCCGATATTCTCCCGGACGCTGAGATGGGGGAACAGTGCGTAGTTCTGGAAAACCGTGTTGACCGGGCGTTGCTCGGGTGGCAGCGCGGTGATGTCGCGGCCATCGAGCAGGACGCGTCCCTCGTCCGGCGTTTCAAATCCGGCGGCCATCCGCAGCAGGGTGGTTTTGCCACAGCCGGACGGGCCTAGCAGGGAAAACACCTTGCCGTGTTCGATTTCCAGCGTCACCTGATCGACTGCGGTGAAGTCGCCGAAGCGTTTCGTGACATTTTCAAATCGCAAAGTGCCCTGCATGGTCTTGGTGCGGGAGCTTGCGGGCTTGAGGCGAAAGATCAAGCCGCCGCATCGGCCATTTTCTCCGCCTATGGATCCTCGCCGCGCTGGTTTCCACTCAACCTGCGGGCCGGTGCTTCAGCCGGGGGCGGAGGCGCTGAGGCCTGCGGCGACGCTTGGTGCGTTTTCCGTGGAGCCGGTGCTGGTGGCCTGCACGGCGATCCGGCTGGGGCGGAGGTGCGAGCGCTCGTTGAGGAAGGTGAGCAGGTGGTTGCGGATTTCCAGATAGCGCGGGTCCGACATGACCTCGGCGCGGATGCGCGGGCGGGCGAAGGGAATGGTGAGAATGTCGCCCACCTCCGCCTCCGGGCCGTCGGTCATCATGACGACGCGGTCGGAGAGGAAAATCGCCTCGTCCACGTCGTGGGTCACCATCAGGGTGGTCAGTTTGTTCCGGCGCCAGAGGTCGAGCAGGACTTCCTGGAGCTCCATCTTGGTAAGCGAGTCGAGCATGCCGAAGGGTTCGTCCAGCAGCAGCATCTTCGGTTGCAGGGCGAAGGCGCGGGCGATGCCGACGCGCTGGCGCATGCCTTGGGAGAGATCGCCGGGGTATTTGTGCATCGCATCGCCGAGGCCGACGACGGAGAGATAATATTCCGCCAGCTCGCGGCGCTCCGTCTTGGAGGCGGTGAAATAAACCTGGTTCACGCCGAGCATCACGTTTTCAAAAGCGGTCATCCACGGCAGCAGGCAGGGCGACTGGAAGACCACGCCGCGGTCCGGGCCGGCTTCGTTGGTTTCCTTGCCGGCGAGGATCATGCCGCCGCCGGTGATGTCCGTGAGGCCGGCGACCATCGAGAGCACCGTGGATTTCCCGCAACCGGAGTGGCCGATGAGCGTGATGAACTCGCCGGCGGCGAAGTTGAGCGTGAAGTCCTTGACGATCACGGCGGGTCCCTTGGCCGACGGGTAGGCCTTGGTGAGTTTGAAAAGTTCGAGAACTGGGGCGTGGGTGGTCATGAGACTTCGTTCGATGTGGAGCGGGCGTGCTTGGTCGCTCCTCAAAGAGCACCTGCCATACCAAGCGGAATCAGCCGGTCTTCCCGGGATAAAATCTCCGGCATCCGGAGGATTAGCCCCGTTCATGACCCGCGGATGCCTAGACCAGCAAAGAGAATTCAACCGCAGATGAACGCAGATGAACATTGATTTTAAGAAGGTTATAGAGAGAGACTTCACCCTGCGGGTGAGAGCGCCAATCGATGTAACTCTCTGATTATCTTCGTGAATCTGCGTCCATCTGCGGTTCCATCTTTTAAATCTCCCTCCGCTGCGGAATCCCGTTCTTCCACCGCGTAACCAAGTTTTCCCACCCCAAACCCCAATTTTCCCCGAAATCACCCCAAGGAGCGGCGGACTCCGATCCGCCGACGCCCATGAGATGACGATTTGTCGAGGTGAATCGCTTTTCATCGTCGCACCATGGACTTCGGCGGATCGGAGTTCACCGCTCCTTGCGGCAGTCGCCTTGCATCCCGATTCCCACCCCTCCATCTCATTTCAAGAAACCCACCGCGAAGGAACACCAACCACCGCGCATGCTCGGAAACAATCCCGCTTCCCGGTCGGGCCGACTCAAACAACAGCTACCGCTCGACCGGATCTCTCTTCATTCGCGTCCCTTCGCGTTCATTCGCGGTTAAAAAAATCCAACAATCAGTCTCGCACGGAAAATTTCCCGTGCACCCCGCCGCAAAAACAGATAGGAGCCAGTAACTGTTTAAAAGCAGCAAACGCACATGCCTTACTCCGTCATCCCTCCCGCCGCAGCGCCATCCGACACGCCGACGACGCCCTCGGGCCCTACTCGAAGATGTCAACCGCCCGATCGAACTCAAAAATGATCGAGTGATGCACCACCCGGTCGATGGTCGCCATGGTGGTCATAGGATCTTTGAAGATCTGATCCCACAGGCTGAAAACCAGGTTGGAGCTGATCAGCAAACTCCGCCGTTCGTAGTATTCGGCTAACAGCGTGAAGGGCGCTTCCATTTCCTCGCGACTTTGCTGCACGTAGCCGATATTGTCCAAAGTGAGCACGTCGAAATGGTCGAGCTTCTTGAGTTCCTGCTCGAGGCGTAGGTCGCGCTTGGCGACCAACAACTGGCTGAAATGAACTTGTCGCAGGGCCCTGCTGCGTTAGGATCTGGGCATGACTAAAGCAATTTCGATCGATCCGGCCGTTTGTCCCGGCAAGCCGGTGATTCAGGGGACCGGGGTCCTCGTCTCTACGATCCTGGGGGCGTCGGCCGGCGGTGATTCGCGTGAGATGATCGCGAAGGACTATGGGGCGAAGTGGTAGAGCGCAACGGGCTGTGCCTGTGACCCATCGGACTCCTCCGGCAACGCCTCCCAAGCGAAGAAACAGGCGGCGGCTGCCAAGCAGGTTAGCATCAACAAATAGCTCCATACGCTCGTCTGGGTTGCCATCGGCTCAATGCCAGATTAAGATCAGCCAGCCGGGTGGCAAAATCTTTGCCTCTGCCGGAGCCTGTTCTTACCGAGCCACCGCCCGCTGCCCCACCGAAACAATTCTTCCCCCGCAACTCACTGATCCCCACCCTCCGATCCGGCCCCATGGCTGTTTCAGGAGCCTTCCGCCAAAAGCAATTCCCTCTCAAACAAATATTCCAAGCTGTTCATCAAATTTACCCATAACAACCATGTTTCATAAAATCGATTACCCATTCCTCATCGGTGCGTTTGTGAGTTTCGTTGCGAGTGTCTCTCTCTGGTTCCTCGTCAGTCACGAGTATGGCCTGTTTGTTGGAATCTGGGTGCCGAGCATCCTCAGCCTGTGGGTAGGAGTGAGGGTCGTCATTCTTTCTGCTGGAATCAAAACGAGGGTAGTGAAATAGGCCATGATTGTATTTACGGTGTTTTTATTGGGCGTGATGGTGAGCTGTGTCATCGCAAAGGGCATGATGCAGGCGCATGTTTATGCAGCGGAGGAGCTGGCGAGGCAGGGGCCAGCGAGCGAGGAAAAGATCGCAGACTGAGGATGCGATGGTATTGCCCGTGAAAATCGTGTCGCATGGCTGATCCCGCTCACCATTCACTTTCTAACTCTGATCTCGCGGGCAAGGTATTCTCCCGCCTGCGCCCCTATCGCAGTCGGCTCATCGCCTCGCTGAGCCTCTTGGTTTTTTCTGTCCCATTCACCAACTTCCATCCGCTTGTCTGGGGGTATGTCGCAGATGGGCTTGTCCAAAAAACCCTCACTCCGGTTGTTCTCTGGATGTGGCTTGCCATCATGTTTGGCACCTACCTCATCGGTGTCGGCGCGAATGCGGTGCATTCCTATCTGGTGGAAAAAACAGGTCAGGCGGTCGTCCGCGATCTGCGCTGCGAGCTTTTTGCCAAGTTCGAGTCCCAATCGCTCGCCTACCACCGCGACACCAGCACCGGCGAGCTTGTCACCCGAATCACCAACGATGTCGATGCGATGGAGCAGTCCGTCCTCCAAGGACTCACGAGTCTGCTAGAGGAAATCGTCACCTTCATCGTCGTGGCGGGAATGGTCCTGTGGATCAGCCCGCTGGTCGGGGCTGCGTCGATCCTGCCGCTGGCTTTCGCTTTCATCTTCATCCGTAAATACAACCTCCGCGTTAAAAGCATCTATGAGGGTGTTCGCAAGAAACTCGGCCACATCGGATCCTTTGTGCAGGACAGGCTTGCGGGTGTGCAGGTGACACAGGCCTTCGCACGGGAGTCCGCCGAGCGGAAGACCTTCGATGGGCAAGCCGCGTTGTTTTACGAAGCCAGCGTGGGTGCGAGCCGCCTGCGCAACACGTATTTCCCCATCGTCTCCATCTTCGGCTTCATCAACAATCTCATCATGCTCGGCCTGGGCGCCTGGCTCATCATGCGTGGCAGTGATCTTTTCACCCTCGGTGCGCTGCTCGCTTATCGTGGCTTTTGGTGGCGCTTGCAAAGCCCCATCCGCACCATCGCCCAGACCAGCGATATCTTGCAACGGGCGAGGGCTGCGGCACAAAGGGTCATCGAGTTGATCGATACGCCCGTCGCGGTTACGGAAAAGCCCGGGGCGGTGCCGTGGACGGAACCGCAAGGGCGCATCGAGTTTCGGAAGGTGGAGTTCCATTACGTGCCTTCCAAACCCATCCTGCGCGGTGTGAGTTTCACGATCGCTGCCGGCGAATTTGTTGCGGTCGCGGGCAGTAGCGGATCGGGGAAAAGCACGTTGCTGAATCTCGTGCCCCGATTCTACGACATCATCGATGGCAGCATCACCGTGGATGGTCTCGACGTGCGCGAGCTGTGTTTCGCCGATCTGCGAGGAGCGATCGGCTATGTCGGGCAGGAAAACTACCTCTTCGATGGCATCGTGCGGGACAACCTCCGCTACGGGAAACCCGATGCCACTAAGGAGGAAATCGAAGCCGCCGCCCGCTCCGCGAATGCCCATGACTTCATCCTCGATCTGCCCCAGGGCTACGACACACGGGTCGGACAAAACGGCGTGAAACTCTCCGGCGGTCAACGCCAGCGGCTCAGCCTCGCCCGCGCTTTCCTGACCGAACCCAAAATCCTCTTGCTCGACGAGCCTACCGCGAGCGTCGAGCCTGAGAGCGAGTCACTCATTCACGATTCCATTCTCAAGCGGACCGGCGAGGGAGCTGGCACCACCATCCTGGTGACCCACCGCATCGATCTCTTGCGCCAGGCAGCGAGAATTCTCTTTCTCGAAGACGGAGAACTGACCGGCGACGGCACGCATGAAGAACTCGTCGCCGGATGCCCCGGATATGCCGATGCCTATCACCGCTGGGAGGTGGAGGAGGAAATAGGTGGGGCAAACATCTCAAATTCCGTTTCCTGAAAAATCCGCATGCGCCGTCGCCAAATCCACTTATCATGTGTGGCATGACTGACGACGAATGTGACAAGATCATTAGGATGGCTTGGGAGGACCGCACGTCCTTCGATGAGATCAAAAGGAAGACAGGGTTCAGTGAATCCGATGTCATCAAGCTGATGAGGAAGGAATTAAAGCCGCCGAGCTTCCGTATGTGGAGGAAGAGAGTGAGCGGAAGAATCACTAAACACCACAAACCGTTTCTCCAAGAAGTCATTGTGGCTAAGGCACGTGCTGCTATTTTGCTGGATTGAGCCTATTTGGCGCTCCATCCTCCGCTGGTTGTGAGGGTTAAATTGGAAAAGAATGTGGCTTGGGCGACGCCGATACGGGTTTGGGATCAATCCACTTTGTGCAGTGATTATGAATCGAGGATACGCAAGACCAGTGAATCAATGTCACTGCCGTCCCACAGTCTGAGGACGGCATGTCCTGAGCCTTGAATTCACAAGGCCTTGAGAGGTGTTTGGCGGAATGCCGATTGCGAGTTTTTTGCGGACGGTTGATATAGCCTTTGGATTACGCGGCGATGCTGTCCCATGAGATCATGTTCTGATAGGCTCGAATCCCGGCAACCAGGCTGTGTTGAGCGCTCCGATCACCTTGAATCGCCCGGATGCTGTCCCGTAGGATTTCAACAAGGCCAACAGGTCGAGACGTTCCCACAGCGCCGAACGCATGAGGGCAAACAGCCGCGTGAAGCTGTGCCCCCATGCCGAGAGGTGCGCCATGAACCGCAGCAGCACATATACCAGCAAGGCCGTGTAAACCTGCCATCTCACCGCGTTGGCACTATGACCGAGGAAGCTGCCGAGCTTGAGGCTCTGCTTGACCTGTTTGAAGAACACCTCGATGTCCCAGCGGCGGCGATAGAGATCGCACACGGAGCGCGGGCTCCATGCCGTGTTGTTGGTGATGAAAACCATGACCCGCCATTCGCCGTCCACTTCCACCCAGGCCTCGACGCGACGCAGTTTCATCCCTTTGTGCCTGCCTTGCAGCGCGATGGTCTGATCCTTGAGGATGTTCTCATCATTGGTGGGATGGTTTTTCACCGCTCGGTATTTCATGTTGTCCTAGGAGCGGGTAACCCACCAGACGCCGCGCTGGTCCAGATCGAAGAGGTGGTCGAAATCCACGTAAGCCTTGTCGAACACGACGATTTCGCAGGGTTGGATTGTCGCACAGACCTCGCGGGCGCGCTTGTTGTCGCACTGCCCGGCGGTGTCCACGATGGCGAAGGACGGCAGGAAGCTGTGGAGGTCGAGCCGCAGGTGCATCTTGGCAGCCGCCTTTCGTCTGCGGTGCTTTGCCCAGTCCATGCAGTTGGCGACCAACTGGATGACCGTGGAATCCACCGCGTGGATCCTGACCTTGAAGCGCCGCAGCAAGCCCTTGCCCTTGCGGCCCGCGGCGAAACCCGGACTGGCGTGCTGGAGGTGACCAAGCACGGACCAGAAGAGTTTCTCGTCAAACTCCGCGTTGCGCTCCTTGTTGGCGTTGGAGAGGCCGTTCTTGGATGGAGGGGTGACGCCGAAGCGTGCCAGCGCGGCGGACTTTAGCCGGAGCCAGTCACAAACATCGTTGAGTCCCATGGCGTGGGAGAGCTGGGCGAAGAGCATCGCTGAAAGATGGCTGACCACGCTGAAGCTCCGGGCTTTGCCTTCCACCCCCGTCTCAAGGGCGTGGCGGTTGATCATTCCTCGCGGTATGAGGTTGAGAATCTGTTTGAGGACGACCACATTGGCCCGGGTTGGTGTAGTTTTGTTCATTTCACCCTACCGAGTGGCAGGGATTTCAACTCAACACCAGCCCGCTTTTCCGCTCCGAGCTAAGCCTTCCTGTAGGATGGCTG